>CAYQMZ010000447.1:0-6631 GCA_964418725.1 uncultured Pirellulaceae bacterium | reverse complement strand
CATCTGCTCGACGACCTTCCAGATGTACCCCAGGGCCATCAACGAACTGATTAACACCAGCGCAGCCACGTACCAATATCCTTGATCAAAAGCTGCCATCAACAAGTACCACTTGCTCACGAAACCGGCTGTCAGAGGAACACCGATCAGGGCCAGACCGCCGACCACGAACGCGAAACAGGTCCATGGCATCTTCCGGCTAATACCGCTCAAGTCGGACAGATTGACGGTTCCCAAACGCAAGGCAAAGCACGCAACTGCCATAAACAGTCCGCCTTTGATCAGTGCGTGGTTGAACATGTGCGCGATGGCACCGATCAAACCAGTTTCGGATGCGAAACTGATTCCCAGCAGCATGTAACCGATTTGGGCGACGCTAGAGTAGGCGAGCAATCGCTTAACGTTGGTTTGAAACATCGCAATAAAGGACGCGACCAGAATTCCCACGATAGCGAAGCTCATGATATTCACGTCCAGCGGCAGTTCCGTGAACGTGAAGCCGGGTCTGAAGATCGTGAACATCAGTCGTATTAGCACATAGACCGAAACCTTGGTTGCGGTAGCAGCAATGAACGCGCTCACGACCGACGGTGCATAGGTGTAGGCATTCGGGAGCCAATAGTGCAGCGGAAACAGGGCTGTCTTGATGCTCAGTCCAACAGCCAAGAAAGCGATCGCCACCAGAATGGTCCGAGAACCTTCGGCGTCGGCGAGTCGCTGACTGATATCCAGCATGTTGAGACTGCCAGTGGTCTGAAAAATCAGACCGATTCCAATTAGCAAGAACGTGGCGCCGATCGTCCCCATCACAAGGTACTGAAACGCGGCCATCAACGATCTTCGCGAACGCCCCAGGCTGATCAGCGCGTAGGACGACAGCGAAGAGATTTCGAGGAACACAAACACATTGAACAAGTCGCCAGTGACGACAATCCCTAACAGCCCCGTCAGACACAGCATGTAGCAGGTGTAGAACAAATACTGCTTGCCACGCGGAATTTCTCGTTCGACGCTGGCGGAGGCGAAGGAAATGACGGCCGCTCCGATGAACGAGACGAATACGAGCACGAACGCACTGAGCGCATCAATGCGATATTCGATACCCCAGGGTGGCTCCCAATTGCCGATGTTGTACGAAAGAGGCTCCGAGATCGGCGTCCCAGCCGTCCATGGGACGACTTGCTGAAGCAACGCTAACGACGCCAAAAACGTGATCCAGCAGACGACGATGGCACACGCCAAGACAATACGGCGGTCTCGAATCAACACAAAGATCGGCCCGGCAATCAGCGGGATAACGATCAACAAAACCGGAAGATGCTCCGTCATGTCGTCTCCCGATCAAGTTGCAAGATCTCGTCTTCTTCGATGGTGCCGTAGGCCTCGCCGATACGAATGATCAAAGCCAAAGCAACCGCCGTGGTCGCCACGCCAACAACAATCGCCGTCAGCATCAAGACGCTTGGCAGCGGATGCGTATAGACGACCGGTGTGCCGTGTGGCTGGCTGTGTTCATCTACGTCATGTTCTGCCTGGGCATGCTCTGCCCCGTCGTGTTCGATGGGTTGCTGACTCGAATCACTTGTTTTGGCTACGTCAGCGCCTTGGTGGCTCGATTCAGTGTCAGCGTGACTTTCAGTTTGAGCGTCTGCCTTCTCAGTCTGATCGCCTTCCGTCGCGTGCTGCGTAACCCCATGTTTCGCTGACTCGTCGTGGTGCTCCGCCACGTGAGCACCGTGTGCGTGACCATGCAGTTCTTGCAGAATGGGTGCAGTTCCACCCGTCACCTTTCCCATCGTGATATACAGCAAGAAGACGGAAATCTGAAAGATGTTCAGTCCGATTACTTTCTGAATTAGGTTCGTTCTTGCGATGACGATGTAGAACCCCGTCATCATCAAGAAGATCACAATCCAATAGTTGTAGAGCCCAAAGACTTCCTGCATCATGCCGCTCGCTCTCGCCCTGCGAAGGCGTAGAAGATTCCAATCATCACAGCGGCTACGGTGATTCCCACACCGGCTTCAACCAGAAAGATCCCCAAGTGTTGACCGTGCGGTAAGAAGCCGGGCAGCAAGTGGTGGTTAAGCACTTCGTAGTCTAAGAATTTGCCGCCCAGCGCGATCGTCACCAAGCCTGTTCCGGCGTAAATCAAAACACCCAACGCGATCATGGTCTCGATGGCGACCGGCGAGAGAACTCGGCGAGCAGCACTCAAACCAAACACCAAACTGAACAGAATCATGCCCGCTGCGAAGATAACGCCAGCTTGAAATCCACCACCGGGACCATAGTCTCCGTGAAACTGCACGTACAACGCGAACAGAATGATGTGCGGCAACAAGATCTTCGTCACTACTCGAAGAATAGCAAACATCTTCATGTCAGCAGTTCCTCGCTTTCCTTGCGTCGGCCCCGCAGCAACAGCATCACTGCGATCCCAGCTGTAAAGATTACCGTAGTCTCACCCAACGTGTCGTAGCCTCGGAAACTAGCCAGGACGACCGTAATCACATTGGGGATGTGAGGCACGTCGTGTTGTGTCTTCTCAATGAAGTTGGGACTGGGATACTGCTGAATCGGAGCGTTGGGATCACCGTAGTGCGGCATGTCAAAGGTCCCGTAGACCAAAACAGCACCGGTGATAAAGACAATAATGAACGGAACGATGCCGGACTTGGTTTTTTTCGCCTTGCGGTTGGATGTGAATGCAAGCGTGCCCAACATCAAGACAGTTGCGATCCCAGCACCCACGGCCGCTTCGGTAAACGCGACATCGGGCGCGTCCATAATCGTCATCCAGCAAGCGCCCAAAAAGCTGTAGATGCCCGTGAGCATTGCGGCCGCCCAGAGATCGCGCGTCCGCGCAACAGTTACAGCGGTTGCCGCGAGCAACGCCAACATCGGAACAACGATTACCTGCAGCCCGTCCACGTCCGTCAATCACCCTTCGTTTGAGTGTGTTCGCATGCTCCCAACGGTTCCAAGCCGTTTGCGCGAGCAGCTTGGGCCAAGGCATGACATGACGTCGGACTAGTTACCAATAGAAAAGCCAGAATCATCAGCAGTTTGACGGTCGCCAGTGAGAGGCCCGCCTGCAAGGCCAATCCAAGGAGTATCAAACCCGCACCTAACGTGTCGGTGACTCCGGCGCCATGCAGCCGTGTGTAAAAGTCGGGCAAGCGAAACACACCAATGCCACCGACGGTGACAAAGAATGCTCCGCCCAGCAACATGATCGCGCTGATGATGTCCAACAGTAAACTCACGCCTTGGCCTCCGACGTCTCGTCGTCGATTTCTGCAAAGTGGCCGTACTTCGAGAACCGCAACACGGCAACGGATCCAATAAAACTCATCAGACTGTAAAGCAGCGCCAAATCGAGGAAGTCTGGACGCTTGGTTACGAACAGCAATACCGCAATCAATAGAACGGTTTTTGTACCGAACGAGTTGAGCGCCAGAATTCGATCGAACCACGTGGGACCAACGTCAGCACGATAAAGAGAGAGCACCATCGCCACCAGTATTGCGAGGGCGACAACCACGTAAACCGCAGTCATTTTCAAACCCCCAGGCTGCTAACTCGACGATCCATGTCGCCGGAAAGGTCTTCTTCAGCCCCTTCAAAGGAGAGGGCATGCACCCAAATGCGATCGCCTTGCATGTCGACCGAAACCGTGCCAGGCGTCAACGTGATCGAGTTCGCCAGAATGACTCGGCCAAGCGAGGTCTTTTGGCTTGCCTTAACGCAAATCATCCTGGGACGAATCGGCAACTTTGGATCCAAGATCAACTTGGTGACCTCAATGTTGGCTTCCACGATCTCCTTCAACAGCCAGATGACGTACGAGATCAGTTTGAACTCCAGGAGCGGCGCACCCTCGTCATCGAGAATCTCCATCCGCTTTTCCAACCAGATGATGCCGACTACCGAACAAGCGCCAAGAGCCAGCAAAAAGGGATTGGAGAGGTGCCCAGACCAGAGCAACCAAGTAAGTGTGAGCACTATGCCCAACGAAATCGTACGTTTCACGGTGTATCCGCTTGGGGTGATAGCATCCTGCCAAAAACCACTCACATACCAAGATGTTGCAAGCTTGCAAACGAGTAGCCAGCATCTCGCAACACTGGATAGACATGTTCCTTCTTCAAACCCACAGCCTGTGGACGATGAGAGGCAGCAGTATAGATTTTGCTCGAGTTTTCCACAAGAAACAGTCCGGCAAGATAGGCAGACTTAGGCAGCCTGATTTGAGCCACTCCCCGGTGGTTATCGGCGATTCGCTCGACCACTGATTTCCGGGCCGATGGTTCCCGAAACACCACGTCCTCGCGACGGCGTCAGAGTTTCACTAAACAAAACGGTTAGCCATTAGCGTCTGGGATTCCCGAATATCCGTCCGCCTGTTTAGCAGGAAAACACACGCGGGTGCCGATCAAACCATTTAGAGGAATGACGAACATCTCAGCCAGGAGGACAGAAGCATGATTCTTGAGATTCGGCGCGGTCGAGCAAAGAATCTGGCTCGTACCGTGGCTGAGCCGGTCTTCGTTGTCGGCGCCAACCGCGAGTGCGATATGGTTCTGGGCGACAACCAATTTGATCCGATTCACTTCTACATCATCCAACGTGGCGAACGTTCGCAGATCAGAAAAGTAGGTGACTTTCCTGACATCAGCGTGAATGGGAATGCCGTGTCTGCGACCTCGGATATCCAACACGGCGATCGAATTCGCACGGGCCCTTTCGAATTCGTGGTGAAGGCTGCTTAGGCTGACTTCAGATTCGCCTACTGGTCAGTCGACTCTCAAACCACTTTCGTGTCGTTTTGCGCCGGTTAATCGTGGAAACGGTGCGTCGCCGCTTGGTCTACAATATGGGTTATTGACCTGTTGGCTAAGCCATGACTCGATCGAGTCGCGAACATGGGGCTCGAACACATGCCCGAACGACCCTGCGTAGAAGCGTCGCTTCCACAGCATCCCCTTTGTCTTTATGAACAAGTTCTGCTGCTTGCCGTGGGTGACCGGACTGGCAACATACTTGTTCGCAGCGAACACGCTGCGTTGTTGATATCGTCCGCGGTTTTCTCTGAGTTGGTGATCGATAAAGCGATATCCGTTACTCGCATCAACAACATCGTACGGCCGGGCGACCACCAGCATCTGCAAGATACGTTGATGCAAGATGCACTCATCAAGGATGTAGTGGACAAGGTATCGTCGGCGCGCGGAACTTATTCGTTAACACAATGGATTCAGCGGATTGCCGGCCAGTTGAATCTGCTTCAAACGGCTGCTCGGCAGTTGTGTGATCGCCGCATCTTGGTAGCCAAGACGGAACAGGTACTCTGGTTTACATCACGCGAGTACTACCCCGAAATCAATGCCGAACCTGAATCCCAAATTCGCGAACAGATTCGTGTGGCTGTGCTGAAAAGTGAATCAGTCGCACCGAAAACGGCAGCATTGATTGGCCTTGCTGCGAAGCTGAATCTTCTATCCCACGTGTTGTCTCCAGTTGAATTACAGACGCACGCGAAGCGTATTAACGATATCGCTCGCGGAGATTGCTGTGTTGCCGCTTCGAACATGATTCTCGCGTCACAACAAGCGGCAGGTATGGCCATGTCTGCAGCACTGATGATCAACTAAGCCGTTAGGACACCAGCATGTTGGACGGCGCCGGAGCACAACCAGCGATGGCAGATTCGCCGGACGTTAGCCATCCTCGTAGGCGAAGGCTTGTTGACTTCGCATGGCCCGGCATTTTGCTACTGCCGCTGATCTGGCTTTTTCGACGGGCATTGTTCTTCGGTGAAACGTTTGCCTACCGCGATTCGTCGCACTACTACCATCCGTTCTACCGCTACATCAACGAACGTTGGCAAACAGGATTGCCGCTTTGGAATCCGCTCGACAATTTGGGGCAACCACTCCTCGCAGACCCGACAGCGGCCGTAGCCTATCCCGGCAAGTTGCTGTTCGCGTTGCCGCTGAGCTATGAAGTGTGCTTTGCAATCTACGTGGTGGCCCATCTTTGGCTCGCAGGTTGTGGTTTCTATTGGTGCGCACGTGCGTTTCGAGCGACCCGCCATGGAGCATTGATCGGGGCCTTAGCCTACCAGCTAGGCGGTCATGTGCTGTTTCAGTACTGCAATCCCATCTTCTGCGTTGGTGCAGCTTGGCTGCCGCTTGCCGTCCTTTGCTTAGAACGAGCACTCACACATCAGGGCCACACACCGGCTGGCCGAAAGCGTCGATCGATCATCCTGTTAGCCATTACGTTGACGATGATGGTTTACGGTGGCGATCCACAGATGGCCTATCACTTTGGCATCATCGGTGTCTTTCGAGCGGTCACATTTCGCCTCAGTCGGTTCCGCACGTGGAAATCGTGGTTACAGGAATCATGGCAAAGACTGGTTCCGTTGATAACAGCATGCTTGGTCGCGTTGCTGCTGAGTGCCCTACAAGTGTTGCCTAGTGTTGAATGGGCCAGACAGTCCGATCGAGCTACAAGAAATGATTCAAGTTCGGTTTGGACTCTGCTCGCCGATCGCATGCTCAGCGACGATTCGCCTGACAAACCAGTCTCCAACTTGTGGAATCGCCCCGGTGACGGGAGT
>CAYQMZ010000446.1:0-6642 GCA_964418725.1 uncultured Pirellulaceae bacterium | reverse complement strand
CTCCAGCGGGCAAGTTGACTTCGCCGACTTTCTGATCATGTCAACGAACTTCGGAGCGATGTGGAACTGACTCACGGATTGATCCAGTTGAAGCGAATCGCAAGACGACTGTTTAGTTCGATTCAACTGGGAGTCCGGCACCACGCCATGCGTAGATTCCACCTGCGTAACGTTGCACGTTGGTGTAGCCGAGTTGTTTCGCGAAGATTGCGGCGTTGTGGCTGCGTGCACATTTAACGAACCCGCAATACACCACGACTAGTCGATCAAGATCTTCACCAAGAAGTTTCTGGTACGCTTCCTGCGTGCGTCCCGGCATTGTTTCCTCTGTCCAGTCGGACATCGGTTCCTTGGGGAACTCGAAGTTCACAGCGCCAGGAATGTGGGCTTTGTTAAAGCTTGAGGCTGCAGGCATGGCGTCCAGCAGTAAGCACTCTGTGCCGTCGTCCAGCAATTTCTTGACCTCGGTCGTCGAGGCGATCGGGTATTGGCCGCTCACCGCTTCGCGTGCGAACTTCACGCTCGACGCCTCGATTGTGACCTCTTGCTCGAATTTGTTCGTGCCGCACCCGACGCAAGTCAACGCGATCGTGATAACGGACAATCGCCAGATGAGATGATCCTTAACCATTGTCATTTCCTGTGGGTCTTTTTAATAGGATTTGGCCGACTGCACACCACAGCAACAGTAGTAGGTCGACCACGATTTGTTGCCTGAGCTTTAGTTTGTAGCCTGAACCGAAGCAGCCACACTCGATATCTAATCCGATCGCGATTCCGTAGGAAAGCACTCCTAAGAATCCGCACAGCAAAGTTGCCGTCGCTAGGATCGACCAGGACTTCTGTTGCCATAGAGCCAACGCTAGTCCTAACTCGACGACGCATACGATGAAAGCCGTCGGGCCAACTAGGCCATCTAAAACGATACCGAATTCGCCAACGGCCTGTTCGAATTGCGAGAGGTTGAAAAGCTTGACGCATCCCGAATAGAGAAACAACAAAGCTAGTGGCCAATGCAATAGGCGGCTCATTCGCGATCCAGTTTAGGAACGGGACATTCGAAAACCTTGCCCCGAACGCCTCCAGTCAACACACTTTTTTCGTCTGGAGTGAAAACGACCGTGTAGAGTCCCTCCTTGTCTGCCTTCGACTCAAGCAGCAACTGATGCGTCTTGGCGTTCCAAAATCGAAGGAATCCATCATCGGCAACGGCAGCGAGAATCGTACCATCGCGCGAGTAGACTACGTCGTACGTTGGGTCTTTGCCCTTGAACAGCGTTTTCACCATCTCGCCAGTCGAAACGTCCCACAGTCGTACGGTGCCGTCTTGGCTTGTCGAAGCTAGTTGCTTGCCGTCTGGAGAAAAACAGCATCGGTACACATCGCGGGTATGGCCTTTTAATGTCAGCCGTTTGTCCATCGACGGCGAGTAGGCTTGAATCAGTTTGTCGCCGCCCGATGTGACGAGCGTACTAGCATTCCCGACGAGTGGTCCGAACCGAACGCCGTATCCGGGGCGAGAGTGTTCAGGTAACGTCTTCTCGAGCTGGAGCGTCGGCACTGACCAGATTCGACATTGCGTGTCTCCTTTCTTGCCGTCACCGCCGATGGAGGCCAGTTTGTTTCCGGACGGTGAGAAGCTCAGGCAATAGACGGTGTCCGAGTGCTTTTGTCGTTCCAGGACAGGTTTTCCGGTGGCCGCCTTCCAGAGTGATACCTTTCCGTCTCCGCTGCCAGTTGCAACCAAGTCTGTGCCTGGAGCAAAGACGGCCGCATAAACGGCCGCCTCATGCTTCAGCGTGTATAAGAGTTCTTTTGTCGACCAACTCCAAACACGTGCCACGTTATCGCCGGCAGCTGTCGCCAGCATCTTCCCGTCCGGCGAAAAACGAATCATGTAGAGGTATTCGTCGTGGGAAATCGGAAGTGCTGTAGGTTCGGCTGCCTCGCCGATCGAAACGACAGTCAGGATCGACAAGGCGAATGTTGCGACCACCGAATTAAGTAGATCACGAATTTGAAATTTGGTCTTCATAACTACTTCGACGAAATGAGTGGTCGAATTCTGACATAGACCTGAGTGCCAACTGGTGGAGCCTTCGACATGTCGAAGCGAACGGTTGGCTTGGGGTCGTAAATCGGATTGCGATTGTCGGCAATGATTCCGCCAGGGCAGTCACACGGACACGCAATGCAACCGGTTCCTGAGCTATGCAATGTCCCACTGGCGTGGAATACGAAGGCTGGCGTCCAAGGCTTGACAATGTCCTTGTCACCCACTTTGACTTTTTCTGTCACGAAGTCTTGCTGTGTGCGTTCAACCCACTTTCCGTCTTTGTCCTTCCAAAATACCGTCAGCCCGACGGGGTCGCCTTGAAGATAGTCTTCCGGTTTGGTTTCTGGTTTCAGTCCACTACGTTTTCGTCCCTCTTGGATGCTGTAGTGAACCTTCGGCTTGCAGCCAAGTTTCATTAGAGCCTTGGAAACTGTTTCAGTGTCCACATCGACAAGAAAGACGAAGTACGCCGCCATCTTTGCGTCTCCACCTGCGGCGGTTGAGCAACCCACGAATGATTGGATCCGTTGCCCGAATTCGTTGATGCACGGTTTGCCCTCCGGGAACTGTGCCTTCGCCGAGAGAATAACTTCATGACGATCGCTATCGATTACTACACTTCCGGGTTTCGGCAGTTTTTTCACTGGCTGGGTTTTAGCGATTGCTTGAGTCACCATGGCCAGAATCACCAGCGAACAAACTGACAATTGAGAGAGTTTCATCGTAAATCCAGTTAGTCTAGGTTTCAAAATGTTGAGTAGTTGACGTCTCTTCACCAATGACGCGCGGAAGAGAATCTAGAGAATCGGCAAGGCAGCAATGAATGGGCTCGCGAAAGCTGTTGCGCGTTGAAGCTAAATCAACGGACACGCCGCAGTAGCTGCAAAGAGTCACGTAAACCCGATGTGGGCCAACGGAAAGGCGACGGTAATTTTCGTTGTGTTTGAGTCCATTAGTTTGCAAAAAGCGTAAACGCCAGAAACTCTGAACTCAATGGGGCAGGCCGCAGGGAGGGCATTTCCTTTGCATGCTTTCAGTCGGCCATCTGAACCGGTCGCGAGAGCTAGCGTGCTGCTGGCCAAGCTTGGTTCCGACTATTTGCGGTACCACGGCCTAATCGCGTCGAAAGTCGGTGCTGGACTGAATGCTCGACAATCGCACCCACCGCAAGACGAAGAACTTCACATCGCGGCCGCACGTCGAGACTCTATCGGCTAAGGGGGAGCTGCCCTGGGCCCACTTCCACGAAAAGCCAAGCTGCACTTGGCCATGCCGCGGTCATTTGGTTAGTTCGAAGCCAGTGGGCAGTATCGTGTACTTGATACTGCTTCCATCAGGTTGATCGCGACACAGCACATAGAACGGCGCGATGGAGGATTTGCTGATGGAACTAAAGCCCCTGTGAAGATTGTAATCCAGGATCTCGAGTGATTCCGAATTCACCAAAATGCTTGCTGATTTGCATTCGTCGATCGGCAGCAACGATCCGTCAGGGTTCTCGCGGTGGTGATGGAAGGAAATCAATTTCACAGTCGGATATTCGGGAAGGTCCATGGTTCGACACGAAAGAGATGCTGCTGGAATCTCTCGCAGGAATTCGATTATTTCCTCGTGTCTGTCGGAAGACGCCATGCGGTATAGCAGAGTGCTTCCGAGACGCGCATCGGTCAACAATTTCTGTTGATGGTGGGTCATGGCCTCTGCGCTATCGGCCGTCTTGCCTATGTTTGCTAGTTCGGTACGCAGTTTTGAGTTTTCACGAAGCGAAACTCCCAACGCCACTAGCGGCGCAACCATCGCAACAACGACCAACCAAAAACTCATTGAGGACTGCTTCGTCACAGATCGCGACCCCGCCAAAGTAGATTTCACGCCCATGCAAGACGATAGTACCAACTTGGCAAAAGACAATTGTTACCGGGAACGCGGTCAAGGCAAACTGCGGGGCGCTAGCCTCAGTTGTGCCTTGATCAGTTGAGTCGAACCTCAGGTACTTCACCTCCCGGCGAAGGTGCGGTTCAACTGTAAAACTAGCGACTGGGTGCGTTTGACTATCGTCGCCCGTTCAACGCGTTGATTACCATCAGGGCGTCGATTGGTGTGACTCGTTCATCGGCATTTGGGTCGACGAAATCTTCATTGCCGCTTCGACTGATTGGAAGCTTGATATTCCAGTCGATCGCTTGTTCGCGGTTCAAGTGATTGATGATTATCAAAGCGTCGATTGGAGAGACGATGCCGTCGCCATTTACGTCCAGCGGATCAGATCGGTTTGTCCAAGGTGCATTGGGGGCCGGTTGTTCGTCAGCCGGAGCGTAGTCGGACGAATGGTTTGGTGGCGTTACGGATCTACCCCACAGTTTCGCGTAGTGCGTCGGTGTCGAAAACGGAGGAAAGTCTGAGAGGATCAAGCGATACTGTGCGCCGGAGCCCTGGATCTGAAAGGTCCCGGGACGATGAGGTTCAAAGCTGAAATCGCTTGCTTGCAGGCCCGTTTCCGGTCGGTTGAAGCGGATGTCGTAGACAACCTGTTCTTCGTTCGACTCGTCCTCGCGTCGGGAGAGATCGACCGTAACGAATTCCAGCCAGTGGTCAGCGCTGGCTACGGTGGACGCAGCGTTTCCTAATCGGGACTCTGTCTTCACTACGTCGGCGGGGATCTGCAGTGTTACGGTCCCGTCGCGGTTCATGCCTGTGACGACCGCCACATACCGGCGGCCACTGCCTTTGAGCTCGACTGTCTGTGGGTTCGCTGTGCCGCCGATAATCAGGCTGCTGCCATCAAATCCTTCCACGTCTTGGTCAAACTCGATATCGAACGTGATCGCCTTCACACCATGTTTCGCTTCGATCGACGGAACTGCTGGAGCTGCTGGCGGAGGGATTTGAACATGGAATACTTCGGTCAGTCTCACTTCGTTGGGAGCCATATCTGGAGAAACTGTAACGGTAACCGAGCCCGATTGTGTGATTCCTCCCAGCGTAACGATAAACGAGCGGGGCCAGTCTGTTGGCTCGATGGTGACCCAGGCTGGTTGCACGGCGCCCGTCGACTCAACATGCTCGGGCGTGAATTCATTTACGCGTTGTGAAAAGCCGACTTGGAATTGCAGCACGTCGTCGGGGAGTTCGCTGTCGTCTTCATCATCCAAGCGGCGGATACTTGTCTGAACTTCTACGTCGTACATGTATCGTGCTGTGTAACTCTCGACGTTGCCATTGCCGGCCGAATCGAATGCGGAATTGGCCTCAATCCGCAATGTGATTTCACCGATGGTCTCCATGCCCTCGACCTGCATTTGAAAGAACGAGCCTTCGGCAAACGGAGCAACGACAGGTCGATTTGCACTGTCGACGTAACGAGTGAGCTTGGAAATCGTGGCCCCCGGTGGCCCCTGGAGTATGATGTCTTCAAGTGTGAAGTCAGTGACGTATTCGCTGAATGCAATATCGAAGCATAGCGGATTCGTGTCCGGCGTTCCGGGCGTACGGTAGATGGAAATGGACGGTCTGATCACATCGCCGCGTACTATCGCACCGCCCTGCCGACCGCTGGAAGGTTCGTCTTGCGGAATTCCAATCACGAGATCCCATGGCTTAAAGTGCAGTTGATTTCGTTTGACCGGATCGAAGAGCCCCGATAGTACCGAACTTCCAAATTTCTCGTTCGCGTGCTCGACCAACCCGTACGTCGAGGGTCTTAGGGTTTGAGCACTGGACCACGCGTGCGTTTGTGTCCGATCAGTCCGAAATACATGGACGACTCCGACGTCGACCGCGTCAAGATCCTCTTCCGGGACTCCGACGATCAGATCGTTTCGATTTTCAAACTTCGTCAGATTTGCCGCAGCGAGTACGCGGCCGAAACGATCTCCGGCTTCTGCCTTATCGAGTTCCTTCAAATCTTGGTGCCAAATCTCGTCAGCCTCGTCGTTCAATCGCCAATGATTACCCGGGATCAGCTGGACGGCTCCTGCTGCTGGTGCGTCGTTGATGGTCTGGCCTGGAACGCCGACCGCCAAGTCATCGCGAAAGTCACCTAGGAAATTCCCAATCGCAAGGGCATAGCCGAACATATCATCGGCTTCGGCGACGCCCTCCAGTTCGCCGTTGCCCTGATAGATCAACTCGTTCCTGCCTGGGCCCAGAGATTGATGGTTGCGACCGTAAAGAATGGAGACCGCTCCTGCAGCGGTCTGCGAATCGATTGACTCGCCGGGGATCCCAATGGCCAAGTCTGGTGTCGAGTCTCCGTCCAGATCTCCGGTTGCGAGAGAGAATCCAAATTGGTCTTCCTCTTCAGGGGTACCTAGTACCGTTTTGTCCTCGAATGTCGCGCCTTGATACCAGAGCTGGTTGTCGGCCTCTCGCAGACCGACATTCGACCCGTAAATGACATGCACGCTGCCCGCGTCTGCTATGCCATTCACAGAGTCGTTGGGGACGCCAATTGCCAAATCATCGAATTGGTTTTCACCGAGGTCGGCTGCGGCGAGTGCGGCTCCGAAACGATCGTTGGTTTGAGGTGTACCTGGTAGGTCGGGGCGAGCTTGATGCCAAACTTGCACTCGCTCAAGGTCTAAGCC
>CAYQMZ010000445.1:0-6646 GCA_964418725.1 uncultured Pirellulaceae bacterium | reverse complement strand
AAACCACAACATCCATGTCTCGATCGCCATCGACATCAGCCAAGTGAGGACGGGACATACGCAATCCCGACCCAATCAGTCTCTCTTCTCCGAACTCACCTTTCCCATCCCGGTTTTCAAACCATGCAAGCCGGCCAGCTTCAGCGGATGCCGCTACGAAGTCAGGGTCACCGTCACCGTCCACGTCACCTATCACCAAATGATTTGCACCATCGCCCTGCGTAGCGATGGAGTGACGATCTCTGATGTTGGGACCATCAAACTGAGCCATCACGATATAGCCAATGAAGGCAGGGATAGGATCAATAGCAGGACCAGCCAGCGAATTACGCGAGCCGGCTAAGATCAAATCCTCCACCGAATCGCCATCGAAGTTCCCCGTAATCCCAGCGGTAGCGAAGGGGGTTTGGATAGCATTCCTGGCCAATTCTCCGTCGTTGGTAGTCTTGAGGTCTCCTCCGCCAAGATTCTCAAACCAATAGTCATTGTCTAGGGCTAATGCCACCAAATCGCGATCACCATCCGAATCGACGTCAGCATGAAATATGCTCTCGATTCTATCGATCGTTTTTTCAGAAGACTCGAATCCGTCAGAGTGTTTGCGAAGCAAAACCAATCGCCCATTGAAGCCGTCAGCGACATAAATGTCGATATCCTCGTCGGAGTCGAAGTCCGCAACGGCCAAGCCCCAAGACTGCGTCCCGGATCTGCTCATTTGGAACAATGTGGTCGGTTCTTCAAATTCGCCGTCGCCAAGGTTCGCGTAGGTAACGAGGCTTCCATCGTTCAGCACAGAGACAATATCGGGACGCGTATCACCGATGACGTCCGCCAGATCAAGATGCCGGCTACCATTTCCAGCAGACAACACATGGGATTCGAACGTTTGATCGCCTTGGTTCTCTAGCCATCGAACACTTCGATCACTTCCCAACAGCAGATCATCGTCGCCGTCTTCATCCAGATCTGCCGCGACGATCGCTCGGATCACAGAACCGTCTAATAATACGGGCCCTCCAAACTCGCCTCGCCCGTCCAAGTTCTCGTACCAGACCAGGCCCACCAACTCGGAAGCTATCATCGCCACCACATCAAGATCACCATCAAGATCGATGTCGGCCGCCGTCACGCTCAACGCCGGCACCGCTTCAATGATGCGTTGACGTTCGAACGAACCATCTCCAATGTTTCGATACCAAGCAACGACACCGGTCGTCAGACTACTTGGATGGGTACCAGTCGCGAGCAAATCCAGAATTCCGTCGCCATCCAGGTCCGCTCCGTTAAGCGCCTGCGGCTGATAGATGTCGATATCGCCCTCTTGGATCGCATGCGTAACAAATACAGAAGTAAGCAAGCGTCGAGACTCAAGTTGCTCAAATGATGTATGTCTCACAAGTTTCAATTCCGCTCGCTCCATATGTCAAAAGGTATGGCTATAGCATACGTGGATTCTCTTACCGACCAAAGCAACTCTTTCGATTACACATTCAGGGTTCGAAGCGTCTAGTTCGGAACTCCAATTGGCTAGGCATCCATCGTCATCTTTGCCACCCCCCGACAATTAGTGGATACTTACCACCAACTGAATGAGCCGACTTTCCCGAGAAACTCAACGTGCACACGAATCGCCCTGCTTCATCTCGCCGCTGCGGAATCGCATTGCTAACCGCGCTCGGACTCGTAGCATTCAACGTGATGATTGGCCAGATACAGGCTCAGGAAGTACTCACCGACGTCGACTTGCTGTTGACCAACGCGGAACTGCATCTAGGTGACGGCGCCACGATTCCCAAAGGGGATTTGGCAATTGCCGACGATCGCATTGTGGGCGTAGGCGATTTCAAAGTAGAGAAGGCCAAGAAAACTATCGACTGCACGGGCCTAATCATCTGCCCGGGTTTCATCGACCTGCACAACCACAGTGACTCCAGCATATTGAAGGACGAAACGCGTTCTGCGATGTGTTACCTGATGCAAGGCTGCACAACCCTCGTGACGGGAAACTGTGGCAGTGGCCCAATTGATGTCGGTAAGTACTATGATCGAATTGACGAACTGGGTTCTGGGACGAATGTGCTGCATCTACTTCCGCAGGGCGATTTACGCGAGCAAGTCGTCGGTCTGGATCGACGCAAAGCAACCTCAGACGAAGTCACCAAAATGCAGGCTTTGGCTGCGAAAGCGATGCGGGACGGTGCATGGGGTATGTCGACGGGACTCATTTATGTCCCCAGCTCATTTGCGACCCAAGATGAGCTAACTGCAATCGCAACGGTCATCGGCCGGCACGGTGGCATCTACGCCAGCCACATCCGCAACGAAGGCAAGCACCTTTTGGACGCGGTCGACGAGGCTCTGGAGATTGGCCTCCAAGGCGACTTGCCGGTGCACATTTCCCACTTCAAGTCCTCAGGCAAGGACTCGTGGGGATTGGTACGAACAGCCATCGCATCCATCATCGCCCGGCGAGAGCAGGGGCAGGTTATCACGGCAGACCAGTATCCCTACACCGCTTCCAATACGTCGATGAAAGCGATCCTGTTGCCATCTTGGGCGCGCGCAGGCAGTCGTCAAGAAATGCTGGAGCGATTCCAGCCGAGTCACCCAGACTCCGATCGTATCCACGAAGCCATTGGCAAGAAGTTGGAACAAACGGACAACGTCCATCGAATCCATTTCGCCACATACTCCAAACGCCCTGAATGGGCCGGGCTTCGTCTCGATGAATTGGCGAAACAAACGGGCAAGTCGACGTTGGAAACAGCCAAGTTGATCATGCACGACGGTGCATCGGTAGTGAACCACAGCATTAACGAACAGGATGTTCGCTACGTGATGCAGCAGCCCTGGGTTGCCGTTGCCTCCGACGGGTCAGCCAAAATCCCGGGGCCTACGGTACCGCATCCGCGAAGCTACGGAACATTTCCCCGCAAAATCGGACACTACGCCATTCGTGAAGGTGTAGTTTCGCTTTCCAATGCAATCCGCAGTGCGACAGGACTACCGGCGAAGATTCTAGGGCTTCGCGATCGCGGAACGCTTCGGAAAGGCAACTTCGCTGACATCGTTGTTTTCGATAAGGCCGAACTGATCGATGCAGCAACGTTCGAAAAGCCTCACCAGTATGGCGAGGGATTGGTGTACGTCTTCGTCAACGGAAAGCCCGCCGTATTTGAAGGAAATGCCACCGGAGTGATGGCGGGTCGAGCGGTTCGAAAGCCAGCCCCTCCGCAACAAGCTGTAACGAATTCCGCGCAAGTGATTTCGCCCTCCAGTCCACTACCGATTGCGGCCGCAAAGTCACTTAGTACCGGACTGCTGCTAGAACCTCCTTTAGATCTCGCCTGGTATTCGACTGACCAATTCGTCGCCATGATGGAGTCGATTGGTAAGCATAAGATTCGGAAAGCCTGGACATCTCCGGTGGTTCCGCTGCCGCCACATTCCAACCGCCACAAGAAAGGTCTAAACGAAGAGGAAATCAAACGCTACATGCAAACCGCAAGACGGCTGTTTGACGACGGAAAATCCATTCCAGTTTCGGACGTGGGGCTAATTAGTACTCAGGAAGACGTTATTCGACAGCCAATGTTGAATCACATAGCGGCATTCGAAAACAACGCGGCCCGTGTCTTTCTTTTAGTGCAGAAAACTGCCTCCGATGATGATTGGAGTTATTATTCCATCTTGCAGGATTTAACGACGGATCCGCCACAGGACCACTACGCTCATCTCGCCGACACCGGAGTCAAGTTCGAGGGAACAAGTTGTTACAAGTGCCATTCATCCGGTCCGTTGGCCATCCACCCGGCGCGAGAAGACTTGGTGTTGGATGCCAAACTTGCTGCTGCACTGAGCGAGTACATTGCCGAACAGCCACGATCAGAATTCCACTTCCCAGCCCATTCGCCTCGCCCGAAACGGGGCAAAGAACTTAAGCTCGACATCTGTGCCGAATGCCACTCAGATGATGGTGACCGAGCAGCACTCTTCCAGGTGCACTCCCATCCGATTCGAGTTATGGTCGACTTTGGCTATATGCCGCCCGATGGACGGTTGTCGACTGAGCAAATCAGCGAGCTACAAAACTGGCTCGAAGAGGCCGTAAAGTAAGCAGAGAGTCCGCGAAACTACTTTCGCTTTCCGGCGGCCTTAGATTTTTTGGCGGCTGCTGCCTTTTGTTTTGCAGCCCGATTTTGCATCGCCTTGAAGAAGTCCATACGTCGCTTCATTTCTTCAACGCCTGGTTGCTTTTGCTTCGAACCGCCGGAATCGCCAGTACGGGCGCCGCTGTCCGAGGGTTTCGCGGCGTCCTGAGCTTCCCCCATGAATGACTCGATGGCACTTC
The DNA here is from genome assembly GCA_964418725.1 of uncultured Pirellulaceae bacterium. Lineage (GTDB taxonomy): Bacteria > Planctomycetota > Planctomycetia > Pirellulales > Pirellulaceae > CAYNJG01. The sequence goes on along the minus strand of CAYQMZ010000445.1, from coordinate 2,295 downwards.
GAATGGTCTCTGGACTGGCACCTGTGGCTCGCCCGTACCGTACGGTATCGGCCAATTCAGGCGTTGCAAAATCCAGATCAGCAACGAGAGCCTTGATTTCTTCGAACAGTGAGTCCGGTGCGACCACCAACAACGCGTTGCGTCTTTGGTCGACGCTGATCGTGACACGAATCTGGTCTTGGATGGAGTTACTGATCGTCTTGCCGGTATTTTTCTGGCCGCTGATCGCACGCAAGAACTCTTCGGGCGAAGGCTGACGATTCGAGCCTGCTGCGGCTCCACCGGACATACGTGTCGCGTAGACGCTGCGAACAATATCAGCAACTGCGGATGCATCGGTATTCACAACCGGAATCGCCCGCGGTCGAGGAATCGTCTCGATCCGTGCCGGGCTGTTGGACTTATCCAAGATCTTCAAAAAGTCCTGAATGAAATCGAGTTCCTTAGGCGTCGCTTGAACGATGACAGCATTTAGCCGGGGATCGGCGATGATTGTCGTGCCGCTTGAGATTCGCGCGGATCCACCCGAAGCACCTCCGCCCATGCCCAACATCGAACCAATACCGCTATTCCCCAACGCCGCCCCAGCAATCGTTCCTAGTAGTGTTCCTCCTCCGCCGCCACTGCTTTCGGTGCCCCCGGTAATGAACTGCTTTAGCATTTCACTGGCGACTTCAGATTTTGCGTAGCGAAGATAGAAGATCGCCATTTCGCGCGAACCGGTGAAGAACTGATCGGCCAGCGTCATGAAAAGCTCTTCGAACTCGTCTAACGCTTCTATGTCTTCCGATGCAATCATCAACCCTTGCGGGCCGAACGTGACGATCACCTCCGGCGGAATTGTCGGCTGCGTCTCATCGTCTGGTGCAGCAGCGTCGTTGTTGCCACTGGCTGCCGCAGCCGGTGGCAAGTCGGACGGACTTAGTTCAGACTCGCGCTGGACAACGTATTTCGATAGCAACGCCTTGTCGACGGAACGCAAGTCGGCGTCGTCACTGTCCTCACTCGCATCAGTGTCAGACCGTTTTGGGTTCGCATCGCTTGGCGTTAGCGACTCCGGTTGGTCAGCGCGGTTTTCTGAGTCTGCGTCGCCGGCATTCACCTGGGTTCCACGAACCGCCTGCGAAAGGCGGACGGTACGAATCGGGTTCTTACGTACATTTGGCCAGATGGTACTCATTTGCTCCAGAGCACGACGTGCGGTGGCCGAATCGATCGGAATCAGTCGAAGGTTGCCGCGGCTGCCGGATAAGGAGCCTCCACCGCCGGTTCCATCTCCAACGTCTTCCCCCATGCGACCGAGCAACTGGCGTATTTCTTCTATTTGAGCCGCAGAAGCCCGAATTAGCAGACTTCGGCTGATTGGATCAGCGTCCACTCGCGGGGCGTTTCGATTTGCCGATTGGTCGCCGTCTTCACCACTGCTTTCCGTGCCGCCAAAGAGCTTTTCGATCGAAAGCATCGCAAGTTGCGGATCAACCGTGCGCAGACGGATTACTTCCACCTGACGCTTGTCTGCCTGCAACTGCTCGACCGTCGCGCGAATGGTCGCGTGCTCGGCCGGCGTCGCTAGTGCTACGAGGCTACCCGTACTGGGGTCGATCGCCAGTCGGATTTCGTCCGAGTCCGTAAACAACTCCTGGACGACAGCCAAAACGGAAGGTGGATCAGCCTCGGTTATCGGATAAACCTCCAACTGCGGCGTGTCGAGCAGACTTCCGCCACCGTTTGGGATATCGATCAACTTCACCAGATCTTCGACTTCGGTAATGCGATAGGGCTCACCGGACAGCAACAGTTGCCGCGACGTCTTGCCCTGAGCAACTCGCATCGAGCCGTCGGGGCTAACGTTCTCTTCCTCCGTCAGACCCATCAGACTCCGCCAGGACTTCAGCACGTCACTTGCCCGAACGTGCTTCAATTGAATGAGGCGTGCCGAACCAAGCGTTGAATCACCTTTCCGCTCACCGGCTTCGAGGATCTTTCGAAACGTGCGCAGGCGACCAGCCGTCTCGGTGATCTGCAACTGATTTGACGAAGTCAGCACATTCACTTTGCCTTGCGGTCCAATCAATCGCGTAATCTCTTCCGCCGCATCAGCTGCAGGGACACCACGCAAGGTGAACAAGCATTTAACGAGTTCGTATTCTCCCAGCTTGTCGAGATCTTCAACGCTGACGTCGGAGATCAAGTTCGGCGGAATTCCATCCTCTAAGTTGATGACCATCAGCATTTGGTCGCGGCGAACCAGAGTGTAGCCCTTCGTGAGCAGCACGCTGTTTAGCAGGTCAATCG
>CAYQMZ010000444.1:0-6661 GCA_964418725.1 uncultured Pirellulaceae bacterium | reverse complement strand
TGCACCAGGCAGTTCATTGATCAGGTGATCCTCGACATCAACAAACGGCAAAGCCCCGTCCAGTACGAACGAGGGCACGTCAAAGCCTTCAAAGCCGTAGAACTCACCAGTTGCAAAATCTTCGAAGGTCTCTTGCTCGAAGATGTCTACCTCGGAGGCTACAGCGAACGAATATCGTCCGATGCCAAAACCCGAGTCACCGGCCTCGATACTGAAGAAGGCCGCGTCCAACAACTCTTCGGGCGCATCCTGAACAACTCCACGGGCGTCTTGTGCAGAAAAAAGCAGTTCCTGCTCGGCAGTAAAGAAGTTCACGCTGGGCTCTAGCAAACTAAGCCCGTCTGATTGAACCAAGACCGAAAAGTCATCTCCGTGCTGCGCGAAGTTTCCGATTTCGAATACGTCGACATCGCCAACTTCCGTGATGTCCCCATAACCGACAAACAAACCTTCATGAACGAATTGTTCATCGATCGGACTGGCGAACTCTAACGAATCATTGCCCGCTTGTCCTTCATTGTGGTCAGGGCTTCGTTCGCCGTAGATCTTTTGGATAGCGGCAATGTCCTCATCACTTAAGTCGGTTTTATTGATGCGTCCATGGCCGTACATGACAGAGTCAGGATTGTCGGAATGCTCGACGCCGAAAATGTGACCGGCCTCATGCAGAGCCACCGCGGCAATGTCCTCAACGGAATTCCAATCAGCTTCCGTATTGAACACGATATCTGCTGCCCAGGTACCAATCGCCACGTTGTCGCTCGGGAATGTGATCGCGTAGACATTGGGATCAAGCGGAACGGCAGCGACGCGAATGTCTCCGAAACGTTCATCGCCTTGGCGCAAGCCCGTGGTACCCAACGGATCTCCACTGTCCGAGATAACGCCAATGTCTGCATTCGTATGAATCGCCCATTTGTTAAACGAATCCTGAATCGCGGACTTCCATTCAGCATCAGTGGCGACATCTGCGAACGCCGAGTAGAGGCTGCTCTCCTCCGAACTGACCTTCGTCCCATCGGGAACAAAACTCAGCGTCAAGTGGCCCGACAAGCCTGAACCGTGTAACACGATTCGACTCTCGAGTAACTCAAATTGTTGTTTTCGTTTCATCGTTGCTTCTTCACTGCGACTCCTGTCAACAACCTGCACGAACGTGCTTTCGAATTAGGTTGAGCACCGCGATTAACCTTTGCTCTTTGACTTCTTGAGCTCAAGTGCGACTCTAGTGAGCGTCTCTTCGTATTGTGATCTTATTAGTGTGTTCTTTCTCGGAGTGTCATTGCCGCTTTGATGACTTCCTTAAACCGCTCGTCGCCACGGACCCCCACCAGATCTGGATCTTCTGCGATGTACGATGCCCATGCCGGATCCAGGATCATCGCTCGGCGTGTGTATTCGATCGATGTTGTGACATCTTGTGCGTTCGCTTTGGTAATTGCGTAGACGGAGGCGGCACGCAACAAGGTCGTGACGTCGTTGTCGAGTCGCAAGGCCTCGTTCATAGCTTCTCGAGATTCGCCGGCATTTCCGGACCTCGCTAACAGCACTGCCTTTGTCGAAATAAGCTCTGCACTTTCTGGGTCCAACTTCAACGCACGATCAATCCAAACAATGGCTTCGTCTAGCCGATGTAGGTGATCAGAAAGTACGTACGCGATGTTTTTGATTGCAGCGATAGATGTCGGTTGGCTGTCGTGGGCCAACCGAAACGCATCATGAGCTCGTTGAAACTTGCCGTCCCTCAGAAGCGCCATGCCATTGGCCAGAAAATCTCGGGCATCATCGGGCGCCGCGAGGCTTGCAGCTTCACCTAGGCTCTGCTTTGCTAGTTCTTTGTTGCCAAGCTGATGGTGTATCTCTGCGGCAAGAAGATGGAGGTTCGCGTTGTCTGACTTCTGAAGTAGCGCGATGTTGATTTGGTCGCGTGCTTCCGACCATCGGCCAAGTTGGGTCAGCGCCGCCGCGTGCTGCCCCAATGCCGAGTAACTGTTCGGACGCAGTTTCAAGAACTGTTCGAAATCACGCGCCGCACGTGCGTACTGCTTCGCATCCATGTGAGCCCGACCGCGTTGAAAGTAGCCAAAAGGAACTTCGGGGCGCAAAGCGATACAAGCGGTGAAACATTCGACGGCCTGATCTGGGTTACGCCGCATGGCGTATGCGTTGCCTAGCTGAGCCCAGTCGGCGTAGTTCTTTTGCAGGCCGTCAGAACGTTCGAACAACTCGATGGCCGCCTTGGCTCGACCGTGATCCAACAAGTTCATGCCAATCAGGCGTTTCTGCCACGCGGATTTCGGCTGCTGGCTATCGTCTTCGTCGTTTCCTTCCGCGATTTGATCCGAATCAGACCGCCCCAACATCGCGAGGATATCTTCTCGTTGGGAAAGCAATGCATTCGGAACAGAAGATAGCCGCGTCCCAGCCTGTTCGTTGAGCACCAACGCCTCGAGCAGCAGATCCTCTCGACTCTTTGAGTCCGCGGCAGATTTGGCTTCCTTCGTCCTAACGCTGCCCATCGCATATTGCAGCTCCGACAGCTTTCGGTCGATGCCGCGGCGCTGTTCGGGGCTCAAATATCGATCAGTGCTTGGCATCCGCCGTTCATCGAACTTGGCGATCCACGTTTCGGCTCGCTTCCAGTCGCCAACCCGTTCCTCGGCGTCGATCTGCGATACGCTTAAGGCTGAGGATAACCAAGTTGCATCGGATTCGAATTGCCTAACGGTCGCTAAAGTTGCGTTTCGCTCAGCTCGGCTTGATTGAATCGAGTAGGCAGCTAGGGCCCCGGCAAGTGCAATCCCCAAGACCACGGTCATGACACCCCAAGCGAACCTCGGGCTGCGGCGGTAGGCTTTCTGGATTCGTTCAGCGAGTGGCTCGCTGACTTCCGACAGCGGCTGATTCGTCAGTTGTCGATAGAGATCATCCCGAACCTGCGCTGCTGATTGATATCGTGCAGCGGGCTCGAACGCGAGGCACTTTTCAACGACTCGGCACAACCCAACGGGCAGCTCGGGACTCAACGATCGCAGCGACGGCACAGCTTTGCGATCAGCGATCATATATTGGAGCGCCTTATCCACCGCTCCTGGCCGAAACGGAAACGGCTTCTGCGCGACCAGTAACTCAAACAGCATCACGCCTAACGAGTAGATGTCAGTCGCAGGACGCTGCGATGATTCTTTGTCACTCAACGAGGCAAGCTGTTCGGGAGACATATACGGCAGCGTCCCGCCAACCGGATTGTCTCTAGCGTCGCGATGATCTACAGCCAAGTTGAAGTCCAAGATCATTGGACGACCATCGTCGGCGATCAGTACGTTGGCTGGCTTTAGGTCACTGTGGACGATGCCGCGTTGATGAGCGTGATTCAGACCATCTGCAATTTGGATCCCAAAGTTCAGGCATGCTTCCACGTAGTCCGTGGTTCCATCCTTCACGTTGGGTTCTGTAGCTTTCGGCGCGGGCGGATTCGTTTGGCTCTTTGTATCGATATCGCGAGAGGCGATCGCCGTGACCACTGTCTCCTTTTGGTGGTTGGCGACGGTACTCACAAGCGCGGCGTCGGACCAGTTCCGCGATCGCACCTCGGGCGAGTCCTTTACCTCTCGCAAAATATCCGCCAGCGTGCATGTACCCCAAAATGGCATGCACACGATTTGCATTTCGTTCGTTCGATGAACGGAATGTATCGGAACGATGTTGGTATGTTGGAGCCTGGCGAGCAGTTGGGACTCAGCCCAAAAGTAGCGTGAGATCTTCAGCACTACCAGTCGCTTCGCCAGCGTTTCTTCCTGTGCCAAATAAACGCGAGAGAACGCGCCGCGACCGAACTCGGTCAGTACTTGAAAGTCAAGAACTCGATCGCCGGCAACTGGAAATCCATCATCGCTCGACAAAGCCCTTTGATCGACATCCGACGCCGCACGAACTTGCGAAGCCGAAGGCCAATCTTGGGTATCGATTCCGTAGTTCGCTTGGTACTCACGCGGATCAACGTTTTCTTCGCCGCGACATCGCATCATGTATTCGTCAAACGCAATCGCGGAAAGACGTTTTGGATCCGAAAGCTCTGACGGATATTTTCGCAGATAGTCAGCGATCGAAACGGCAGCATCATGCCTCCGCCGATACTCTAATTCCACGCGAATCAGTTCGAATGTGAGCGTACTCTTCTGCGGGTGCTCGGCCGGTACGAAGTCTTCAATCGAGGCAGCACCTGTTTCGACGATTTGATTCTCGAACGCATCAATGATGAAGTCCGCTTCGTCTGCAACGGCGGATTTCAACGTCCACTCTGTCGTTCGACTATTTGTCATGAATCAACTCAGCGATTTTTTCTCGAAAGGCTTTGAGCACTCGCTCCACAGTCCTCCGCGAGCGTTTTGTCTCTGCCGCGATTTCCACGACGGACGCACCTTCTATCCTTTGCTCGATAATCTGGCGATTCGCCAAAGGCATTCCAGACAAGACGTCCTCAATAACCAATTCAAGAATCTTCCTGGGTTGTGGATCGGGGACTGCGAGTTTTTCGACAATGTCTGCATAGTTGGCTCCCGTGAGCGTCCGATCCACAGAGCGTTTCTTGGTCGAATGGAATTTACCTAGGCCCCGAATTTTGTTGAGCGACAACACCAACAAGAGCCGCCACAGCTCTTCACCCGCTGGAATCTCCAGAGCCCCATGGGCAACCCGCCGAAAGAACGTGCGAAAAACAGACTGCACAACATCCTCTGGGTCGAATCGCGATGACAGTTTGCCCGCCGTGTTGTATTTCGTTAACCGCAGTAACCGATCTGCGTACCGCATATACAGCTCCGTCGCGGCCTGCTGTTCGCCACTTTGGAGCTTCTGCACTAGGGACCCGTCAGTGGATCCCATTTCGTTTGGTTGGGTTTCACAATTCATGTCAATGCGTGCCGGAACCGGCGACGTGATGAGAGTAACTTTCGAGCCAGTTTGCGACACAGAATCTGGCAAAATCCCCAATTTCTTTTTCCGGGCACTTTGCCGCGTTTCAACACGTTTCGCACCTAGTCCCATTTCATTGGCCGGAAATCGGAGCATCTGCAAGAAGCCGATTTTTTCGGATTCCTGTGTCGCAATTCGAGCTGCTTGCAACTCTGTCCTGCGATCTGAAGCACTTCTCAACCACCATCCTAGTCTGGAGAGCAAAGGCGATGCCACGCAAGCAACCGTTCAATCGAAACCGTGTATCGAAAACCCTAAAAAACCGCAGGTTACGGCGGCTGGAAAGTCTTGAGAGCCGAGATCTCCTAGCCGGCGACGCTTTCGAAGCGACAACGGACGCTAGTCAGCTACCGGAAACAGTATTGGCGGACTTCGGGCCAGCCATGGCCATCGGATTTGATGACTTTGGCGGACCATTCGGCGGCATGATGAACTTTGCCAGCCCGATCGATTTCGGATCAATGGGCTTCGGGGCACCAATGTTCGGAGACTTCGGGCCAGCCATCGAAGTAATGGAAGGCGAGCTGCCCGAAGGTGTTACTGTCGGAGAAGACGGAGAACTGCAATTCGCCGATGGAGTCGAACCGTGGGAGATGATCAGCATTGGTACTGAAGGCGAAGTAGATTGGCCAGAAGGCGGTTTTGACTTTGGCTTTGACGTTGCAGACTTCGAAGCCGGAATCGAAGTAGTCAACGACGAACTGCCGGAAGGATTTACCATCGGAGAAGACGGTGAGCTGCTCGACGCTGATGGAAACGCAGTCGAAGTCATCGACTTCGACCTGCCTGAGGGCTGGAGCGAAATCGTGGAAGGCGAACTGCCCGAAGGTGTCACTCTCGGAGAAGACGGAGAACTGCAATTCGCCGATGGAGTCGAACCGTGGGAGATGATCAGCATTGGTACTGAAGGCGAAGTAGATTGGCCAGAAGGCGGTTTTGACTTTGGCTTTGACGTTGCAGACTTCGAAGCCGGAATCGAAGTAGTCAACGACGAACTGCCGGAAGGATTTACCATCGGAGAAGACGGTGAGCTGCTCGACGCTGATGGAAACGCAGTCGAAGTCATCGACTTCGACCTGCCTGAGGGCTGGAGCGAAATCGTGGAAGGCGAACTGCCCGAAGGTGTCACTCTCGGAGAAGACGGAGAACTGCAATTCGCCGATGGAGTCCAACCGTGGGATCCCTTGGAGGCAATCGATGTCGGCAGGGATCTCGAAATGCTCAGCGACTTTGGCCATGGGTTCTGCTCAGTCTTCGAAGCGGTTGAAGGCGAATTGCCGGACGGGTTTACCATCGGTGAGGACGGAGAGCTACTGGACGCCGATGGCAACGCCGTCGAGGTCATTGACGTCGACTTGCCCGAAACGGAACTGGCTGAAGGCGAACTACCTCCTGGCCTGTCCCTCGACGACGATGGGAATCTCGTGTTCGAAGGAGTTGCCGAAGGTGAAATGTCCAACGGTGTGGTTGTCGGCGAAGAGGGCGAGCTGGTGTTCCCAGGCGTTGATTCCTGGGAAGTGATCATGCTTGGGCCTGGTTACGTTACAGAATCTGGACCAGCGATCGAGGTCGTGAATGATTTACCGGAAGGCTTTACGATCAGTGAAGAAGGTGAGCTTCTCGACGCTGACGGAAACGCCGTAGAGGTCGTTGATGTCGACCTGTCCGAATCGGAACTGGCTGAAGG
>CAYQMZ010000443.1:663-6672 GCA_964418725.1 uncultured Pirellulaceae bacterium | reverse complement strand
CGTCTGCCCTGCCCTCTCCTGTTGCATGCGGCTAGTCGCCAAACGCCGCAATTCCTCATACACCAGTGGCAATAGTTGGCTTGCGGCAGCTTGGTCACCCTGCTCGATCGCGGACAGAATCCGAGTGACATCGCGATTCAACACATACCTGCTTTCAAGCTCTATAGCAGCTTGGATGACGCTTCCATGGGAAATAGAAAAAGTGTGGCCCACCTTAGACGCTAATGTCGCATTGTAACTCGCCGGGAAGAATCTTGCCCCGCAAAGTGTACGAAACACCCGGAGCACAAGTTGCTCCCATCGTTCTGCCGTCCATTCAACAGAGAGATTTGAGAATGCATCGATTCCTTGAGACCTTGCGCTATCGGTGTGCGCTGAGCTCGTTTGTCATGAGCTTATTACTGCTTGCTGCCAACACGGTGATGGCTCACCCCGGACACGACCACTCCGTCTACAGCGGCGTCTGGCCCGATCACGATCAGTCGGATGAGTCCGCAGGTCTAGGTCCTCTTGTAGCGAAGTCGCAGGACGTGCCGTATCTTTCCACATGGATGCTCTCTGACGGATCCACCGGATTCAGCACTTTGGATCCGGTCGCCAATGAAGTTGTGTCGAACGTCCTCGCCAACGTGAACACCGTCGCTTACGACAGCGACCACGTGTACATTCGGACTTCTGGGGTTCCTTCCCATGACATCGGCATTGTCCCCCCACCTGACGCGAATCCTGCCAAAGCTGGTGACATCGATGCGACATACCGTTTCACACTTGAGCCGACCGAAGAACTGGGTGAGAAGACGGCGACAGGGCTCGGTCCAAATGGGACAATGGTCAACGGTGTCGCGTTCTACAATCAATCGGACGGCAGCTTTTGGAACGCTCAAACTAATGAGCTTGGCGGCGGCGGTCGGGGAGGCGGGAACGGCGGAGAGGTCTGGACAACCAACGCTCTCTGGTCTCGCATTACCGAGGTGTTCGACGAAGACCCGGGCGGCGGGCACTCGTCTCCGGTTCGTGGTTCCACGAATCCTAATGGCAGCGTATTGGGAACATATCACTACCATCAACTGCCGACCGGATTGATACCGCAGGTAGATCCTGAAAACGAAGGCAGTGTGGGGTCGCCGATCGTCGGCTTCGCCTCTGATGGTTATCCAGTGGTGGGGCCATATGCCTACGAAATTCAGGCTGACGGCACGCAAACTGTCGTGCAAATGTCGTCGAGCTATGGATTGCTGGAAGACAACGGAGTTGACGAACCACGTGGACCTAACGGACCAACTGTGGCCGACTACGAGCTCGGGGCGTTCATCGAAGACTTCGTGTACTACGAAGGCAGCGGAAGACTGAACGAGTACAACATGGCATTCGTCGTATTTGGTGAGGATGGGCGTGCGATCCTTACTGATGAATCCAACCCCGATGGGGATTGGGCGTACTTCCTGACGCTTGACGTTCTCGACGCCCCAACCGGCAACGAGACTTCAGCCGATGGAGACCTCGCGTTCCCGTACACCATTGGGCCGAATTATTTTGGGGTCGTTGAGGCTTTTGACCCGCAGGCAACGATCGTCGTACCGGATGATGTCGAGTACTTCTTTCAGTACGTGGACGGTTGTGATGCTGGAACTGGTGGTGACCTGGATGGAAACGGAATCGTTGATTTCGCGGACTTTCTAGTTCTCTCGCGTAACTTCGGCGACGCCGTTGACGACCACACACAAGGCGATGTCGACTGCAGCGGGACCGTCGATTTCGATGACTTTATCGTGTTGTCTGAGAACTACGGGGGCCAAGCAGAGAGTAACGTTGGGGCTGTCGCTGTCCCTGAGGCTGACAGCTGTTTGTTGCTTTTCCTTGGCTTGTCGCTCAGTTGTTTTGCGAGGCGACGGGTGCGTCATTGAAGCTTCGTTTCGTGCTTTAACGCGGGCCGGATTACTTGACCTGTTATCATCGATAGGTCCGGCTCGCTCGAGCACGCGGTTTCCGAAAAGAATGTGAACATGTCCGATTCAGCCGAACGTGCAATTTTCTTGCAAGCAATTGAAGAGGAGCACCTCGACGATCGGTTGGCGTTTCTGGATTCTGCTTGCGGGAGAGATGAAGCCCTTCGGGCCTCGGTGGACGCACTGCTGGTGGCCCATGACCAATCCAGTGCACTGTTGGATCATCCAATAGTTTCGGGCAACATAAAGCCCTCACCCACGCTCGAGGGAGTATGCGAACCGATCGAGCATATTGGCATGCAGATTGGGTCCTACAAGCTGATGGAGCAGATCGGCGAAGGTGGTTTTGGGTTGGTGTTTGTCGCCGAGCAAACGCTGCCCGTTCGTCGTCGAGTCGCCTTGAAGATTGTCAAGCCAGGCCTGGGCTCCAAGGAGGTGATTGCACGATTCGAGGCCGAGCGGCAAGCCGTCGCGATGATGAACCATCCGAACATCGCGCAGGTCTTCGATGCCGGCATCACGAAAGATGGGCGTCCCTACTTCGTGATGGAATTGGTTCGCGGCCGGCCGATCACGGAGTTCTGTGATAAGCAACGACTTAGCGTGGTCGAGCGATTGTGGCTCTTGGTTGATGTTTGCTCGGCAGTCCACCATGCTCATCAAAAGGGCATCATTCACCGCGACCTCAAGCCCTCGAACGTCATGGTGACACTGCACGACGGGAAGCCTGTAGCGAAAGTGATCGATTTTGGGGTCGCTAAAGCACTGGGCGAACGGTTATCGGACAGTACGGTCTACACTTGTTTCTTCTCCCTGATCGGCACGCCTCTGTACATGAGCCCGGAACAGGCGGAAATGAGTGGTTTGGACGTAGACACTCGCAGCGATATTTTTTCGCTCGGCGTGATCATGTACGAGCTGCTCGTTGGCGAGACTCCATTCGACCGCACGAGATTGGACTCGGTGGGTTTGGACGAATTGCGTCAGATCATCCGCGAAGAAGAGCCACCTCGCCCCAGCTCGCGGTTGTCTACATGCAATCGCTCGCTGGACACTATTGCAGACGAGCGAAAGCTTGACCCACGTAGTCTCACCACAGCGCTGAGAGGCGACCTCGACTGGATCGTGATGAAGTCGCTCGATAAGGATCGGACTCGCCGTTACGACTCCGCGGCTGCGTTGGCGGATGACATCCGGCGTTATCTTGAAGAAGAACCGATCGAAGCTCGACCACCGAGTACCGCATATCGGCTACAGAAACTGGCTCGGCGGAATCGCGTAGCGCTCCTGACCACGACTCTCGTCGTAGTTGCAATGATCCTAGGAACCGTCACGAGCGTCTGGCAGATGTCAAAGGCGATCGGCGAACGAAATGCCAAAGAAAAGGCGCTCCTCGAGGCCACCGAAGCCAAAGCCGAAGCAATTGCTGCTAAGCAGAAAGTGGAGCAATTCGCCAGGGATCAAGTTAGGGCGAACGAACTTATGGTCAGGGGCCAAGTGCACGCGGATGCCGGACGTTGGGCGGCAGCATCGAGTGACTACGGCGCGGCGGTCGCTATTCAGCCAAGTTACCACTTGCCCCGAGTGCAAAGGGCGCAATTCCTTGTAAGACTGGGGCTTTGGGAAGAAGCCGCCAAGGACTACTCACACGCGATCGAAAGCGGTGCCTCGACGTCTCAGCCGCAGTGGTGGGGAGCCGCTGCGTTGTACCTCTACACGGGACATGACGAAGCCTTTCGTCGGATCTCCGAACAGCATCGAGAGCTAATCCTGCGAGCCCCGACCAAGCCACAGTGGATGTTGCTGCGTGCACTAGCTCTGAGTGATTCAAGCAAGTTGCCCGAGGAATTCAATGAGTTTGCTGAGATAGCAGAAGACTGGTTGTATGGGCCGAGGTTCGACAGAGAGCCACCGCCGAGCAATGGCGAATCCCGGAGGGGGCCCCCTGCTCGACCATCAAGGCGACGTCGCCCTCCGCGACGCAATCGCAGTAGTCTTGAAGCACAGGCCGAGAGTATTCCTCGCTGTCAATACGTCACCGCCATGTTGCGTCTTCGCTCGGCTGAGTTCGATGATGCAATAGACTTGCTGTTGGTTGCTGCCGAGGCTCCTGGTTGGCGTTCCAAGTGTCTCATTCATGCCCCCATTGCATTGGCGTACCATCGTCTGGGAGACAATGAGCGAGCTCTCGACTGGCTTGACCAATCTGATGCAGCTCTGGATGAACTGCTCTCATCTTTGGGCGATCAACCGCTGCAAAATGGCGAGACTCCTTGGTTTGACTTGGTCGAAGCACTGCAAGTTAATCGCGAAGCTTCGCTGGCCATTCGTGGCAGCCGCTCACCTTTGGAGTCGCTGGTTCAGCAACGTCGTGCAGCGTCTCTGAGGATGCTCAAAGGCCAGACGCCGTAGTCTACGTTTGCAAAGAATTCCCTGGTGCTTCGCGTTCTCATTCAGCAGTTTGGACAGCTGGAATTCGGGCTTCGCACTCTGGTGCACTAAAACAGGCGGCAGCACGAAACACTCGCATCTTCCCATTTGACAAGAAAAATTGCGTTACCTAACTCACAATTTTCGTGCCAATCAAGGAGTCACTGATCCTGCCCGAAAAAGAACTGTCTCGTTTCAAGAGAATCGCACAGCATGTCAAATTCACAGAGTCGCTTTACGCGAGCCCTCTTCTCTCGACTCTCACAGACAAAGCCGAATCGACACCGACGGCCGGCGATTCATCGGCTGCACTCTGAGGGGTTGGAGGAGCGGCAGATGCTCACTGGTGATCTCTGTATCAATGAATTGATGGCAGACAACGATGCCATTATCGAAGATCCCGACGAAGCGGGAGCCTTTGAAGATTGGGTCGAAATCTACAACGCCAGTTCTGACGCGGCCGACCTCACTGGTATGTACCTCACGGATGACGATAGTGATCCGACTCAGTGGCAGTTTCCGGAGGGTTCGACCATCGCTGCCGGCGGGTATCTCTTGGTCTGGGCGGATGGCGAACCTGAGCAAGGCAGCAATCACGCTTCGTTCAAACTGTCTTCCGGCGGAGAAACAGTTTTCCTCTACGACGTTGATGGCACCACCTTGATCGACTCGATTGAGTTCGGTGAACAGGAGACAGACGTCAGCTATGGACGCTCTCCGGTCGACGGCGTAACCCTTGGCACCATGGCAACACCGTCGCCCAATGCAGAGAATTCTGCCATTGCTATTTCTAACCTTGCGCCCGTCGCAGATGCTGGAGGTCCGTATGCCGTAACGGCGTCGGAAACGATATCGTTAAGTGCATCGGCATCGGAAGATTCTGACGGCGACATCGCTCTTTATGCTTGGGATCTCGACTACGACGGGGCGTATGACGATGCAACGGGTGTGGAGGTCGACTTCACTTCGCTGACTGCAGGCATCTCCATCGTCGGTTTGCAAGTTATCGACGACGACGGAGCTACGAGTTTAGACACGGCGACGATCGTGGTTTCAGAGATCGGTGACGAAGCATCACCGTGGGATCCCGTCGCAATCGACGACCCTTCGGCGGCGTTCTTTGATGATAGCTATGTCCATGAGATCCACATCACGTTTGAGGATCCCGACTGGTACGACACGCTCTTCACCTCCCACTCAACAGATCCTGAAGATCCATATTTCGAGGCTCACTTTGTGGGCGATGGAATTGAAATGGAGCAGGTGGGAGTGCGGTTTAAGGGAAATTCCTCGTTCAACGGAACGGGAATCAAAAAGTCGATCAAAATCGACTTCGACGAATACGACGAGGACAACGACGAACTGACGTTCATGGGGCTGAAGAAGTTGAATCTGAACAACAACTTCAATGATCCAACCATGTTGCGAGAGAAGTTGTTCTACGACTATGCCTCGAATTTCGTCGAAGGTGTGAGCCGTGCGGTTCACACCAAAGTCTACATCAACGGCGAGTACTACGGTCTGTACACCGCGGTCGAGCAGGTAGACAAGACCTTTGTGCAAAGTCGATTTGGCGACGATGAAGACGGCAACCTCTACAAGGGAACGGCATCGGATGAAGCTGTGCTCGACA
>CAYQMZ010000443.1:0-653 GCA_964418725.1 uncultured Pirellulaceae bacterium | reverse complement strand
TCACGTATCTGGGAACGGAACAGGCGGACTACGAAGCCTTCTACGCCCTGAAGACAAACGAAACTGCCAACGACTATTCGACGCTGATCGAGTTCATTGACGTGCTCAACAATACTCCGTCGGGAGAGTTGGCCGACGCGATCGAGCCGCTATTAGATGTCGACGATACGCTCACGGCATTGGCGTTGAACAATCTTTTCGGGAACATCGACTCTTACAGCGGTGCTGCTCACAACTACTATGTCTACGAGCGGGACGACACGAGTCAGTTCACGCATCTATTCTGGGATGTCAACGAGTCGTTCGGCACCTTCACCCAGTTCCTCGACCGAGGTGAAAATGTTGCGCAAATCGATCCATTTTGGTTACCCGCGGCAACGGGAGGACGACCGGGACAGGCGGTCGAAGAGCAATCGCGTCCGTTGGCTGAAAACCTCTGGGCGGTTGAGGAATACAGTCTTGAGTACCTTCGTGATCTCAACGAGATGTTAGAGGAAGGGTTCAACGTTGAGTCTGCGACCGTTCGGATTGAAGAGCTGGCGGAGTTGATTCGAGATGATGTGGGTGCCGACCCGAATAAGCAGTTCACGACCACCCAGTTTGAACAGAATCTTACGACGAACGTAACTTCTGGACGCCGAACTGTATTGGGG
>CAYQMZ010000442.1:0-6680 GCA_964418725.1 uncultured Pirellulaceae bacterium | reverse complement strand
AGTCTGGGCAGTGGACACCGATGCGGGTTTGCTGAATCTCAAGTTGCATCGCCCCGCGGCATACACCAGATCGCACGAAGATGATTCGGCATCCGCACGATCGCGCGGACTTCAAACGGATGCGATTGCTGACATTCCCGAATCACGTTCCCAAGAATTGTCCGCGCATCCGGCGACTTGAAAAGTGGCCGACGTTGATCGGTCACCACGGTAAAGAAATACGTTCCACCAGGAACAACAGCACGTCTCCAGTTCGGCATCTTAAAATGATAACCCAAACGTAGGGCCGGTTCCCATCGGCCGCCGGAAACTTGAAATGATGACACGTAGGGCCGGTTCCCACCGGCCACGGAAACGAGCCGTTACAATCGGCCGGTAGGAACCGGCCCTACTTGAATTCGCGTTGGCCATCAGACGCGAATGAATGCCTTGTTGCGATACATCACCCACGCAATCCAAACCGGAACCAATGTGGCCAAGGCAGAAACCGTGAGTTCCGCATGACTTAGACGAGCTGCAATCCACGACTGTTCCGTCACGCGCTCGACGATCGACCCATACCAGATGAAACTGTTCAGCATGTAAAGCGTGATCGCATTGGCTCCAATCCAAACAAATGGTCTGGCCCAAAAGTCGAACTTCAGCACATCGATAATCAAGTGAAAAACGCCCAGCAGAATATAGCTCCATCCGCCCGCATACAGCACGAAGGAAGGTGTCCAAAGCGTCTTAATGATGGGGCAGTAGTAGTCGATGGGGGCGTATGTGTGCCACCAGTAACCGCCGCCGAGGCAAGCACCACCAATCGCCAATAGCACGATGGTCCGAACGAGTCCGTTGAGCTTCTGATTCTTCAGCAGCATGCCGCCAAAGATCCCCAGGATGCCGCTCACAATCGCGGGCATCGTACTTAGCAAGCCTTCGGGGTCCCAGTCACCGCTCGCTTTGTGACCACCCAGATAATGTGTGTCGATGTAGTCTGCCAGGTTCGTTCCCCCCTCCCAATTCGCGGCTCCGTGGCCCGGAACGTCTACGAATGACATGAGTGCCCAATAGATCCCCAACAACAGGACGCCACTCGCCAGCAAACCTCGCCAACGAAAGTTCAAAAAGAGAAGACCCCCGAAAAGGTAGCAAAGCGCGATTCGCTGTAGCACACCCAGGTAACGAAACTGATGTGCTTCGTCGTCAACTCCGTAGTAGATAATGCCGAGCAAGAACAAGACAACCGCACGGCGGAAGAGTCGCCAATAAGCTGACTTCGTGCCGTGCTGCTCAACGATTCGGCCAAGCGAGAAAACCGTTGATACACCCATCAAGAAAACGAATAGCGGGAAGATCAAATCATAAAAGTGAAAACCTTGCCACGAGACGTGTTCAAGTTGTTCAGCGACGAGATGGATCGCTCTGCCAACACCCGTGAGTCCTTGAGCCGCTTCGTCGTCGAGCTGGCTGGCGATTCTTCCGTCCGTCAACGGCAACGCGTGTGCTAACCCGTCAGCACCGAGGATCCAGAACATATCGAAACCTCGCAAGGCATCGACAGAGATGAAGCGTTTCGGTTTCGCGAGAGCAGTTTCGAAGTCTTCAGTGGACATAAAAGTCTTTCAGTAGGACAATTTTCAGCCGGCCCAAATGGTATCGGAGCCGAACGCTGCGGACTTCCCATTCGTGGATAATTACACAAAAGAGTCCGGAATCGCTTCGTCGCAGAGTAGAGAAAACTCAGAGCCCCTAGCTCAGGTTGTGCGCGAGTCTTGGTCAAAAACGATGCGAACATCAAAATGGCAAGAGAGCTACGAATCTGACAAACTCTCTATTGGAACTAGACAGCAAACCGTGCCTGCGCAGCGAACTAGCTACGGCCAAGTTGCTGGGCCAACAGTCCATTGCGATTTGTCGCATCAACGTCCAGGCTGAAGATCGTAGTTCCATTCGTCGAAGACTCGAGGTACCCGTTCGGCGAGCTCATGTTGTAGGTTTTCCGGCAGAGGCGGCAATTCGTTCGTCTTGTAGTCGGAGATGCTGGCAAGGTATGTATCCAGCGACGGTTTCATGTGAGCGAAATCCGGCAACGCAAGCTGCTCGTAGACTCGCCGAATCGTAGCGACGGGGTCTGCTACCAACTCTTCGTACGACATCTCGCAATAGTTCTCGGCGGGAACTAAATCACGCTGCGTAAAGAAGGCATTCATCACTTCTTCGTAGTCCGAAATGATTCGCTCCATCGTGATGTTTGGCTCTTGGAAACACCAAAACGCGAAGGCTTTTTCCATCATCAGTTTTGTAGACTGTACGACCGCGTGAGGATGTCGGTGGATGTGAACGAACTTTGCATTCGGAAACATCTCTAAAAGAGTCTTAATCTTGCCGGTGTGTGTAGGCGACTTCAGAACTAGCGGTTTCTGGTATTTGTAGGTCAGCTTCTTGTAGAACCACATCAACTTGGTTTGCCAAATTTTGACGTCGTCCGGTGTTGCACCATCGAACGTCAACAGCCGACGATACTTGGCCCCGGTTCGCGGGAATGCACACACGTTCATGAATGAGTGTCCATCCGGCGAAAGTGCGAACTCGTCTTCTTGCGGGTCGCCTGTGATGCTGAACCGAACGTTATCCATCGGACGCGTCTTTGCCACGAACATTCCCTGTCCTTTGGCTTTGAATGCCTCGGTGGTAAGGAATGTATGTGGATTCAGCACCTGAAAAAGATTCGGTGCCGCGAAACGAGTGTCTTGAACGAACAGGTTGTGTAGGTGCGTGGTACCACTCCGCCAAATTCCCAGTACGAAGAGCGGATCGGGGACAACCGTCTTTTCGATCTCGGCATGCAAGCGTTTTTCTCGCCAGTGCCAAAACGAGTTCTCGATGCTTACGAGCGTGGTCAGCATCGCGCGCGGCCAGAATCGAAAGTCGACTGAATATCGATTTTCCCGGAGTATTCTCAGCCATTGCGGAAGGGTACTTCCGGAGAGGCCGCCGGGGCCGAAGTGCTTCGCAAAGTCATTCAGTAGTTTCATGGGGGGATTCTGTATTTGCTTAGCGAATGGTGACCCTGAATTGCGCACTACCTTGCAAACGGTAACGCTGATTTATAGCAACATACAGTGGCTGTCGGACACCGTGCGGTGTTCGTTTGGCCGACTAACCAGGTCACTGTCGTTGTAGGCAATCGCAACGATCTCAAGCGGATCGCGAGGGTTCGTTCTGGTAGAGGCTCGGCTTAAAGCAGACGTCGCCCTAGTTTTGTTTGACCTGACCGTCTCCGAACCAATACGCTTTTGAAAAGGAAAGTGGTAATCGGAAACAGAGGCAGGGAATCGACAATGCATGTCACAAGAACGTTGGTGCTCTCATTTTTTTGGCTAGTCGTATGCGCCGCGGCTTACGGGAAAGATGACTTCGGTGGGGGCGGTTTAGGCCCCGGCGTTGGCTACACAATACTCTCCTCCAACGATGGCGGCTCTGGTGGACTGCAACAG
Source organism: uncultured Pirellulaceae bacterium (assembly GCA_964418725.1). GTDB lineage: Bacteria > Planctomycetota > Planctomycetia > Pirellulales > Pirellulaceae > CAYNJG01. Next base: position 3,198 of record CAYQMZ010000442.1, on the reverse strand, counting down.
GATCTGTCACCTGAACTCAATTTGCTACGACGTTCGCATGCCGACTTGAAACAACTCTACGAATCCAAACACACGCGTCCGACCTCAACCGTCGAACAGATTGCTCATCTATCTCCAGCCGAGGAACAGCTTCATCGTAAGCTATCGAAAAAAGGGGATTTTGACTTCAACGACGTGTCCTTAGATCAGGTCGCTAATCAGCTGCACGAGGCTCTGGGCATTAATGTGGCTCTCGACAAGACAGCTTTGGACGACGAAGGCCTTGACCCGACACTCACCACGATTCATTTCAAAGCGAAGGGCATGAGTTATCGAGCGGCGCTCAACCATTGCCTCTCGCAGTTAGGCCTCACGTACTCGATTGAGGCGAACCTGCTGACGATTACGACCGAAATGGCCGCCGAGGATAAACTCTCGACGCGAGCCTATGTTGTCACGGACTTGATCAATTTGCCGATGTCGCCGGAAGCATCGACTGTCTACTACACACTCGTCGATTGCATTACCGACGTCGTTGTGCCAAACAGTTGGGAAGCCATCGGTGGAAACGGAAGTCTTCGAGCTTACAAAGGTATGCTCTCGGTTGCGCAGACGGGCGAGATCCACGAAGAGTTACAGCACTTTCTAAACACGCTACGGGAATTCTCTGTGATTCAGGCGGCAACGAAAGCGCCCGATGAGACCAACGAAATCCGCAGCTTGGAGGTCAACGAAGACGAATCAAAGGCAGCCATTAGGCGAGCTCTCGAGAAAGAGGTCTCGCTGTCGTTCGCGCAAGCTCCGTTTGTAGATGTGATCGAAAAACTGGCTGGCGAGTGTGGCGTTACGATCCTCACGGACGATCGGTCGTTGGAAGATGAGTCTTTCGAATCGTGGGCCGAGGTTATCACTTTCACGATAGAAGACATGCGTGCCAGCACAGCCCTTAAGCTGCTGCTGGATGACTTCGACTTAACCTACGTCATTAGAGACGAAGCGGTTGTCGTTACATCGCAAGCGATGGCGGAGACTACACTTCGCACGCGACTATACGACTGTCGTCCATTGGTCGACGCCAACAGTGCTGATCGGCAAGGCGTCAGAGAATTGACGGAACTTGAAATGCTCATTCAAGGCACAATTGCTGTCAACAGCTGGGATGCCGTCGGCGGTCCTGGTTGCATCAAGGTGTTCGCGCAACGTGGCCTACTGATCGTCTCAAATACGGACGTGGTCCATGAAAAGATCCAACGGAACTTGAACATGCTGCATCGAGGAAAATCAAAAGGCAACCGGGAGTTCGCAAACATCAAATTGGAAGGCCCTGCGGACGTCACCGTGATGGCGTATCGGCTGGGTAAATCGTTTCAGGATGCCGATACCAGTGATCAGCTCGTCAACGCAATCACTAAGATGTTGTCCGATTCGGACAACGAAGTGAATGGTGCAAACAAGGCGTTCTATGTCCGAGCGGTCGGCGAATCGTTACTGATTTCTCATCGTCGAGATGCGCAAGCTCCACTGTTCCGAATTCTTTTGAAGATGAATGCGCTAGACCAACCTATAGCTGATGGTTTCGGCACACCACCAAGCGGGATGATACGTGGCATGGGAACGGGCAAGCTACCGCAAGGTCGTATGGGAGGCGGGCAGATGGGCGGAATGTTCAACGTAAGATGACTTCTGCACTTGCTTTTGATTTCATCGGCGTCTCAAGCCAGAGGCACTCGCTCAATCATCAATTTCAGCACGCCTCAGTATAAGTCATCTGCTTCCAGCTCTTGCCGGTTTCGCGGACCGGGACTAAGGTTCATTCGTGATCCAACGCTCCCAGTCCAACGCCTGGCTCCGCCTGTAAAGTCGCCGGGCACGTCAATGAAGGAACAACGATTCTATGCCCGAGCTTGCCTGGAAAACTGAGAAGCAATACGAAGAGATTACCTTCAAGTCGCTCAATGGCGTCGCGAGAATCGCCATCAACCGGCCCGAGTGTCGGAACGCTTTTACTCCTAAGACCGTTGATGAGTTGTGGGAGGCTCTGATCATTTGCCATGAAAGCCAGGAGATTGGCGTGGTGCTGATCACGGGCGAAGGACCTTCACCGAAAGACGGTGGCTGGGCATTCTGTTCCGGCGGGGATCAACGAGTTCGATCCACTACTGGCTACAAAGGGGAAAACGGCGTCAATCGCTTCAACATTCTCGACGTCCAGCGACAGATCCGATTTATGAACAAGGTCGTGATCGCGGTCGTGCCCGGTTGGGCAGTTGGTGGTGGCCACAGTTTGCATGTAGTCTGCGACCTGACACTAGCCAGCAAAGAGCATGCAAAGTTCAAACAGACGGACGCGGATGTGGCCAGCTTCGACGGTGGTTTTGGTTCCGCTTATCTGGCTCGCCAAGTAGGGCAAAAACGGGCTCGCGAGATCTTTTTCTTGGGCGCGGAGTATTCTGCCCAAGAAGCCTACGAGATGGGAATGGTCAATAAGGTCGTGCCGCACGAGGACCTCGAACAAGTCGCGTACGACTGGGGGCAGGAAATCATGACCAAAAGCCCAACTGCCATTAAGATGCTAAAGTTCGGCTTTAACTTGATCGACGATGGACTCGTTGGCCAACAGGTCTACGCGGGCGAAGCAACTCGATTGGCCTATGGTACCGAGGAAGCTGTTGAGGGTCGCAACGCGTTCCTGGAGAAACGCGAACGAGACTTTTCGGAGTTTCCGAAATTCCCATAAGACTCGCACCCCAGAGGTAGTCCGTTCAGACGAACGCAACTTTGCCTCCCTTTGCGAGTAGTGCGAGAAATTCTGGGAGGCTCGAGCCATGGTGAGGGGAGGGCCTTTTGGGACTGCTGCAACCCCTTCGCGTTTGGCCACACGGGTTGGCCTCGATACAACATTGCGTTCAGATGTCGCTCGCTTCCGTAAGTGCGGTGTCGTGAGAACCTTTCGTTGTGCGGACGATTCAATGATCAACACTGACGGACTGTCAGCTAGTCGTAGATTGCTGTTTGCCCGACACGGAGATCACGAGGAATAACAGCCATGCAACGCCGATACCGAGTAGCAGCGAAGTCTCCCAGAAGAGTCGGGAATCTGCCGTGAGAATGGTAAACACGGTGTCCTTAGGGATCGAAACCTCGTCTGCAAATTCCGATGCCAAGCCGAGGTGTCCCCACATGGCGCGTGCAAGCACCCGCAGCAGGACAAAGCCGAGG
>CAYQMZ010000441.1:0-6719 GCA_964418725.1 uncultured Pirellulaceae bacterium | reverse complement strand
CGAGGCGGCGACGGTAATCAAGCCAACGGTTGTTGCGACGCAATCTGCTTCGGCTGGCGTCGGCAGCGTTGACGTTCAGTTTGTCGCTTCCAGCTCAACGGCAGCAGATGGTGGCCCCGTCACATTCGCTTGGGACTTTGATTCCGACGGTACGGTCGATTCCACCGGAGCGAGCCCACTTACCAGCTTTGCAACGCTCGGTACGACCGTCACAACGTTGGTGGTCACCGACAGCGAAAACGCATCTGCTACGCAGTTGTTTGAAACGACAGTGTTGGAGTCAGCTGACCCACTCAACCTGGCACTTGGGAAAGCCACGGTTCAATCGCCAACCGCCTTCGGCGGACTTTCTTCGCGAGCGGTTGATGGGAATACAGACGGGGTGTTTGGAAACGGCTCGACGACGTTGACCGAATCGACAAAGAATGCGTTCTGGGAAGTCGACCTGGGTGACGTGTACGACATCACGTCGGTCGAGATTTTCGAGCGGACCGATCCGAGTGCGACGGAACTCGAGAACTTCGTTGTGTTGGTGTCCGAGTTGCCTTTCACGTCAGCCAATCTGGAGGCGGTTGTAACCGATCCAGGGGTGGTCTCACTAAACGTGAGCGGCATTGATGGTTCGGTGATTGTGACCGACCCGCAGTCCCCAATAATTGGCCGAGGTCGCTACGTTCGTATACAACGCAGCGAGATAGGCAAAGACCTGGCGGTCGCTGAGGTGCGTGTCTTTGGCAATGACTTGCAAGCAGAACCCGGCAATTTGCAAGTTGATGTGGACTCATTCGTCGTCGACGAACAGAGTGGAACTGTTGAGATTACCGTCAGTCGCGTCGGTGGAAGTGCCGGCGAGGTATCGGTGGATTACGCCACGAGCGATCAAACGGCCGAAGCTGGCGTCGACTATGTGGCTCAGTCCGGCACACTGGTGTTTGCTGACGGAGAAACCTCCAAGACCATCAGCATCGAGATTCTTTCGGACAGTTTGGTGGAAGGCGTCGAGGCATTCTCGATTGCACTGGACAATGCCCAAGGTGGCGCCGAGATCCTTGGGGTTGATCGCTACCAGATCAATTCTGGTTTGTCTGGTTTCGAAGCGTTCGTCGACAGTGACGGCGTTGGCAGCCTGGTGATCGCTATCGAAAGTCGCAAGGCAACTCCACAACAAACGTTCTATGTCGATGCCACGGCGACGGGTGATGAAAGCGGCACATCCTTGGAGAATGCGTTTACCGATGTCGATCAAGCGTTGCTTGCTATCAAGTCGCTTCCAATCACCGCCGCGACCGTAGAAGTAGCAGCCGGAACGTACGAGTGGGGCGAGTCCGTCAATCTTGGCTATGACCTGAACATCATTGGGCAAGGGATTGGCGAAACGATTGTGCAATTCGCGGAGGACACTGATTTTCGTACCGGAAATCGATATGTCGCTCGGATCGCGGCCCGCAATACGTACATCGAAGGAATTACGTTCGATGGAACCGGTGGCGTCAACAGTGTGCTGGATGCCCGGAATATCAGTCTGCTGACGATCGTCGATTCGGAATTCATCAATGGCGGTTCAGGCGACGGTGTCGGCCCGGGCGGTGACGGAGTCAACGTGCTCAATGCCGCGGATGTGTTGGTCTACAACTCGCGAGCTAACAACAACGATTCGGATGGTTTCAGCTACTCCAATCCGAATGGCAATCCGATGCGAGTGATTGAGGCATTCGTCGACGGGTCGAACAACGGCCTGGATGGAGAGTTCTCTTCGCAAGGATCGTCCAGTCACTCGTCTGCGGATATCTTCCGCATCGGTAGCACGTTCGAGAACAACCCGACGAATATCTCTGACGTTAGCTCGGGAACCAGTTGGTTGGTTGACATCCGCACGGCGAACGCGACAAACAATGAGCAAGGAAATAGTTTCCTCAACGCGAATGTGAGCGGCGGAGGAACGATGTGGTTTATCGGTGGTGATCACAGTCAGGGTGACGGTGATCCGACTGTGGTCAACGCACAGACGACAGCAACTGACGCCGAAATTCGGTTTGTGAGCCTATTTGACACGTTGGACCCGGCGACGCATACGGTCACCGGTACCGCGACGTTGGATGATTCGCCACTGCAAGCCTTCAAGAATGTCACCATTCAGATCACCGATCCGGGAGATCCAGTTCCCGGGACATTGCAATTCGCCGCTGAGCAAGTCACCGTCGACGAATCTGCCGGGACTGTGGAAGTGGTTGTCTCGCGAACCGATGGCAGTGATGGCGAAGTGTCCGTGTCCTATGCCACAGCAGATCAAACCGCCTCTGCCGGTGATGACTATGCTGCAGCAACGGGCGTGCTAACATTTGCCGACGGTGAGACTAGCAAGTCGATCGTCGTGAGTATCTTGCAGGACGGTGATGTCGAACCCGCTGAGTCATTCGACCTCACGCTGAGCAATCCCGCGGGAGGCTCCTCGCTTGGTGCGTCTACGACAGCAACAGTAACGATCACCGACGATGATGAAGCAGGGCAGCCAGGCGAGCTTGCGTTGACCGATGAATTCTTAGTGGTCAATGAGGCTACCGGCACCGTTTCCCTGACGGTTTCGCGTTCTGGCGGCAGCGACGGCGAAGTATCTGTCGACTTCGCCACAGTTGGCAGCACGGCAACCGCCGATTCAGATTTTGTCTCGCAATCGGGCACGTTGACGTTTGCGGACGGTGAGGTCACGAAAACCATTGATGTGGCAGTCATCTCCGACGATGACGTGGAGTCAGCGGAAGCGTTTAGTGTCGCCTTGAGTAACCCTCAAGGAGGTGCAACGCTGGGAGTGATTGCCGCCGCAACAATCACGATTACGGATGACGATGTTGATGCCGCCACGCTTTCATTGGCAGCCAGTTCATTCAACGTGGACGAAACGGCTGGAACCGTGTCGATCGTCGTTAGCCGAGGCGGCAGTAATTCGGGCGAAGTCACTGTCGACTACGCGACGAGTGACGGAAGTGCTACTGCCGGCGAAGACTATGCGGCCCAAAGCGGCACGCTGGTGTTTGCTGACGGAGTTACCACACAATCGATCGTCATTCCGATTCTTACAGACAACGACTTCGAAGCCGCCGAGCAGTTCACGATTTCGCTCAGCAATCCGTCGGCAAACGCTACCTTGCTATCGCCTTCGTCGGGCACCGTTCAGATTACCAACGACACAAATGGTTCGGTGATCTCGATCTACGCGTTCGGCGCGACGGGGAACGAAGATATGGCGTTGTACATCGACGGTGTCATTGTTCGCACATGGGAAGCGATCGGCACCGCCCAAGCCGCTTTCGTTTACCAGGCTAGTGAGGTCGTTGACGCGGCGGATATTCGGGTCTACTTCACCAACGATGTCTATGAACAAGGTGTGGTTGACTACAACCTGAATGTCGACCGGATCGAGATTGACTCGGATGTCTTCGAGACGGAAGCACCAACCGTGTTCTCTACAGGAACTTGGTTGCCGGAGGACGGAGTTCAAGCTGGGTTCCGCCAAAGCGAGTGGTTGCACATCAACGGCTACTTCGATTACGGCGGCAACTAGCCGTCAACGTAAGCGGATTGAGGCTACAGTGGCGAGCTGAGAGTGAATCTCAGTTCGCCGACTGTTTTGGCCCTTTCTCAAACAATCCAGACGCCGGCAACGGACGCTTTTCGTATACAGTCTTTGGCATTGTCACGGCGTGGACTGGCAATACGACCAATTTCGGTGACGATTTGCCGCATTCATGCTGCGCACGGCAGTTCTTCGTGAAACCGGCGTCGGCTCAGGTCGTCTCGCCTAGAGCATTCGATTAAAGTGTAGCAAGCTGGGCCGCGGTCATTGTTGGTGTTTGGGCTCAGCTCCCCCCTGCCCTCCCTCCATATTCGTCGTATGCCCTCCTTCTGTCGCCCCAAGTCTGAGTTTGCAGCTGCACTGTTGGTTAGCCTCGTACTGGCTTCCTTTGTGTTGGCGAAAGATCCCGTGCCGGTTGTTGTTGCGCCGGTAACTGAGAGCGAGGTGAAGACGGGCCTGCGTGTTGTTGGAACCGTCCGGCCGTTGCGAACGAGCACGATCGGCAGGGCCGTGGCTGGGCGGGTTCAGAGCTTCGATTTGCGACAGGGCGACGCCGTTAAGCAAGGAGCCGTCGTAGCTCAGCTTCGGACCGGGACGATCGAGATCGAGCGCGCGGCGGCCCAGGCCGAACTGGAATTGGCGGTGCAGCGATTAGCTGAATTGCGTAATGGTTCGCTGCCGGAAGAAGTTGCTGAAGCCGAAGCGAACATGCGTGCAGCTGAAGCGGCACTCAAGAATGCTGTGAGCAGCCTCGGACGAATTCAGACACTCGCGAACACACGTGCCGCCAGTTCGTCTGACCTTGACGACGCGACCCAACGCGCGGAAGCGGCCCGGTTTGCGGTCAAGGCAGCAGCTGCTCTTTGGGAACGGATTAAAGAAGGACCTCGTCAGGAAACAATCGCCCAAGCGGCAGCACAGGTCGAATTGCAACAGCAGCGCCTAAACCTAATCAACGATCGTATTGTGAAATCAGCGATCGTGGCGCCCTTTGACGGATACATCTCTGCAGAATTCACAAACGTCGGTGCTTGGATTAAGAACGGGGACCCGATCGTTGAGATCGTTCGCATGGATGAAGTCGAAGTCGAAGCGCCGGTGACTGCTGAGACTGTAGTCGGTCTGCGCCGCGGAGATGTCATCCGAGTTGAATTCCCCGAGTTGCCGGACGAGCTGTTCACGGGGCGAATTGATCGGATAGTTCCCGTTGCTGCAACGCGGGCACGAACCTATCCGGTTCATATTCGCATTGTGAATCCGGTGAAAGACGGGGCACCCCTGTTGCTTGCCGGGATGCTGGCTCGAGTCGATTTGCCTGCCGGAAAGCGAGAGGTCTTGCCGCTGGTCCCAAAGGACGCGTTGGTGCTGAATGGCAACGATCGCTCAGTGTTCGTTCTAGATTCCGATCCTGAGCAACGTGAGAGCCAGGAGACAGGCGTCGTTCGTAAGGTCAGCGTGCGTTTGGGGATCGCCGTAGATGACCGCGTGCAAGTGCGAGGCAACATCAAGCGTGGTGATCGCGTGGTGGTTGTCGGCAATGAACGGCTGATACCGAACTCGGCGGTAAGCATCCAGCGAGAAGTTAAGTAACGTATCGTCGATTTAGACTGATTTCGTCTTCCCTTGTCTTAGTCTTTCAACTGACTCTATTGCCAACCTATGAAGCTGTTCGACCAGTTTATTCGCAACCCAGTAAAGGTCTCTGTGGGAGTCCTGATCGTTGCGTTGTTTGGTTCGATCTCGTTGGTGACGATGCCGAAGCAGCTGATTCCCGCTGTACAAAATCCAATTCTGTCCGTGGAGACACAATGGCCTGGTGCTAGTCCTCAGGAAATCGAACGCGAGATCGTGCAGGAGCAAGAAGAGCAGCTCGCGGCTATCGAGGGACTGGTCAAAATGTCGTCGCGATGTCGAGATTCTTCGGCCGAAATTACGCTTGAGTTTGCAGTCGGCACGAACATTGAAGACGCAATGATGCGTGTGAATACGCGGCTTCAGCAAGTCCGTGAGTATCCCATCAACGCCCGTGAACCGGTGATCGAGGCGTCAGATGTCTCCGACAGTCCGATTGCTCGCTTCGCGCTCACGGCGCGTCCGCCAACTCGGCGTGAAATCGTTGAATTCCAAAAGCAACATCCAGATTTGGCGGAAGCTCTGCAGCCCACAATCAGCACCAACAACACCGGGCTGAGAGTCTATAGACTGAACAAACTCTTTCAAGAAATTGGTGATCAGCATCCCGAGCTTGCCGATTTGCTTCCACCGGAAGTCGACCTGCAGGATGTGCGAAAGATCGCTGAGGACCTGATCGAACCTCAGTTGGAACGCGTGCCAGGCGTCTCGGAAGCGGACACTTACGGAGGCCAAGAGGAAGAGCTGCAAGTAATCGTTGATCCCGAACGCTTGGCCGCCAGGCAGCTAACGATCGCCGATGTGCGTACGGCCCTAAGTGGTCAGAACAAAGACACCTCGGGGGGGAATCTTTGGGAGGGAAAACGCCGTTGGGTTATTCGGACGCTCGGACAGTTTCGCGACCCTGAACACGTCAAGCGACAGGTGCTTGCCACGGAAAACGGCAGCCCGATCTATGTCGGCGACGTGGCTGATGTACGCGTTGACTACAAGAAGATGGATAGCCTGTCGCGTCGATATGGCTTTACTAGCAATGGCCTAAGCGTGCGGCGGGCATCGGGTGCCAACGTTTTGGAAGTAATGGATGGCGTTAAAAAGGCTGCGGAGGACTTGAATCGCGGCCTCTTGAAACGTCTTGGTCTTGAGCTTTTCCAATACTACGACGAAACGGAATACATACGCTCGGCGATTGGGCTGGTGCAGCAAAACATCTTCGTCGGCGGTGCGCTCACGATCATCGTGTTGCTGCTATTCCTGCACCTCGGCAGGCGAACACTTCTGGCGGTTCCACTGATTGCATTTAGCGCCGTTGCCTCAGTCTTGGTTTCTCCTTGGTGCATTCTGGTCACGTTGCTGTTGATTCTGGTTTTCGGCCTTTGGGTCGGACGCGGCGCGTTGGTCGTGGGGCTCGCGATTCCCGTCAGTGTGATCGGTACATTCTTGTTGCTGGGGTTGATGGGGCGTTCCCTGAACGTGATCAGTTTGGCAGGCCTGGCGTTCGCTGTGGGGATGCTGG
>CAYQMZ010000440.1:0-6722 GCA_964418725.1 uncultured Pirellulaceae bacterium | reverse complement strand
CACCTGACTTTGATCTGGTGAAGATCGATGGATCAGGCACGAATCAGGGGCCTGTCTCTCTCGAGGATTACCTGGATGCCTGGTTGGTCTTGCTGTTCTATCCACGCGACTTCTCGATGATATGACCCACCGAGTTGACCGCCGTGAGCGGTCGGATTGAAGAGTTTCGACAGCGAGGCTGCGAGGTGCTGGGCATAAGCACCGACGACATCGATACGCACGTTCGGTGGCTTGGGACCTCTCCCGTAGACGGCGGGTTGGGGCCAATCTCGTTTCCGTTGGCGGCAGATCCCGAAGGCGAAGTCTGTCAGGCGTACGGGGTATATGTAGAGCGACAGCGGGTAGCTTTGCGTGGACTGTTTATGATCGATCCCAACGGAGTCCTGCAGTATCAGGTCGTGCACAGTCTGAGCGTAGGCAGAAGCACGGATGAAGTGCTACGTGTGTTGGATGCGCTGCAAAGTGGTGGGCTGTGTCCCGGCGAGCGACAAGCTGGTCAGGAGACGATCGACGTACTGGCGAATCTGCAACCGGGACGATTGCTGGGGGCGTACAAGATTGAATCGGAATTGGGGAGTGGATCTTTCGGAACTGTTTTTCAAGCGAGGGACACTTTGCTTGACCGCACCGTTGCGCTGAAGATTCTGCGTAGCGATTCCAGTGAGGCGACTGATTCGCTGTTAAACGAAGCTCGAGCGGCTGCTGCTCTCAGTCATCCGAACGTCTGTGCAGTGCACACGATCGATACGTCTAGCGGCGCCTCAATGATCGTTATGGAATTCGTGCGTGGCCGAACGCTGTCGGATGTAATCAAAGACGGCGCGATGAGCACGGACCAGGCGTCGCGACTTGCGAGTCAGTTGGCGGCAGGAATGTCGAATGCCCATGAAGCGGGAGTGATTCATGGTGACCTGAAACCCGGCAATGTCGTGATCACGCAAGAAGGAAACGCGAAGATCATGGACTTCGGACTCTCGCGGCGAATGATCCCATCCAACGTTGAAGAAGAGACGTTGCCTCACGCACAAGGAAGCACCAGTTCCGGACTGACGGGTACGTTGGGTTACCTTGCTCCCGAACTTGCAAGAGGCGAAGCACCAACGCTGGCCAGTGATGTCTTCGCGGTTGGGTTGATCTTCTACGAAATGCTGACTGGCGAACGAGCCATCACCGGCGGCAATGTGCTAGAGACTCTGCACAATATCGAATCGTTTGACGCCGATGCGTTCGCTGAGCGAGTTCCGAAAGAGCTGCAGGAAGTGGTTGCGAAAACGTTGCATCCCGATCCGCAAGGTCGCCCAACGATGACCGAGCTTTCGCAAGCGTTGAGCTAATTCCCATGCGGCATTCGCTCGCTCGAGGAACGCTGTATTTTCCGAAAAATCGTTCTGCGCCGATCGTGGCGGTTCGTTTGTCAGGTGGTCCCGGGTGCTCCGGCTCGAGTTTTACGCATGGCTGGGCGGTTTTGAAGTCATACAGCCAACTAATCGCGAGCACCCTCACACCGTGAGGCAAGGACGTGGTACGCTTCTGGAGTTTTGAACCATTCTCTCGGTCTGCAAAGCACGCAAGAAGATGAACCAGTCGGAAGAACAAGAATTGGAATCGCAGGACTCGGACGATCAAGTTGTTGAGGATGCGCATGCTGAGGAGACGCCGCGTCCCGTCAGGCGGAAGCCCACACCGACACCGTTTGACCATCCTCTTTCCTTTCCGCTTTTGGTTTTTGCGCTTGGGCTTTGGTTCGGCTACGACGGTTGGTTTAACCCCAAAACGAAGTCCGTGCTTTTCAACCAAGTGATGTGCGGTGTGTGCATGGTTGCCTTCTTGATCACGATTCGTATCGGCTTGCGTGAAATGCGTATCGTTCGCGAACGCAAAGCGAAGAAAGCTGCGGAAGAAGCGGGCCAGTCAGAGCCAAGCGAATAGCAACGAACGCTTCGGGTTGCAACTGTTTTTCGCCGCCGCAATATCAGATCCTGTTTGCCTAAGTACTCGCGCGGTCCCCTTGGCGGCGTCTGCAGTTGCCCAAACTAGACCGTTTTGCTCGACAGGGTTTACCTACGACAGTGTGCTCGGTTTGCATTACAATGTGAGCCGAATCTGCGCGAGTCGAGGTACGACAATGTTCAATGCAAAACGCACTGTTCTTCTTAGAGCTTTGCCGCTGTTACTGATGTTTGGATTGCATTCGCCACGCATCGATGCGGCGAAGCCCATAGCCACGAAAACCGAAAACGCGAGCGATGCAAGTGCGACAGAGCTGGGCATTAAATTGCTGCCCGCCCAAGTCACCTTGCATTCGCTGTCGGCTAGGCAACAGTTGCTGTTAGAGGCAGTGGATCGATCGGGTTTTGTCGGACCAGCAGAAGGCAACGTGACTTGGAAATCACTCGATCCTTCCGTGGCGACGATCAAGGATGGGACACTGCAACCGGTTGCCAACGGTCGCACGAAAATCGAAGCGTCGGTGGAACGCGATGGCAAGCCAGTTGTTGCTTCGTCGGCCGTAGTCGTCACAGGTATGGATTCCGAGCCGAAGCAAGACTTCGGGCGTCACGTCCTACCGGTACTTTCGAAAGCCGGTTGCAACTCAGGTGCTTGCCATGGCGCACTTGCGGGCAAAGGTGGCTTTAAACTTTCATTGCGTGGCTACAACCCGGCAGCGGACTACGCATCGATCACTCGACATGCTAAAGGGCGGCGGATCGAGCTGGCGGATCCTGGTCGAAGTCTACTCATCGCCAAACCCAGCATGGCGTTGCCGCACAAAGGCGGGTTGCGGCTCGAAAAGGGCTCGGCGGACTACGACCTACTGGTCGACTGGATTGTCTCTGGTACACCAGCCCCCAAAGACAGCGATCCGGTGCTCGAAAAACTGGAGGTCTTTCCGGACGCTGCGACGTTAGCTGTGGGCGATAAGCAACCGTTGTTGGTGCGAGCCACTTACAGTGATGGTCGCGAGGAAGACGTCACTCGTTGGGCTCGGCTTTCATCGACCAATCAGACGGTGGCGAGTGTCGACGACAACGGTCGCGTTGATATCGTCGGGAACGGCGAAGGAGCTGTGGTCGCATGGTTTTCAAGTCAAATCGTACTGTTCCGCGCGTCCGTACCATTCGACGAAGCCGAGGCAAGTGCGAACCAGGATGACGTGCCAGAGGACGGCGATTTGGTGGACACGCCAGACCAGCCGCGTCGCAATTTCATCGACACTCATGTGCTGACGAAGCTCCAACAGCTTAAGTTGCGGCCAAGTCCACGCAGTAGCGACCATGAATTCTTGCGGCGCGTTTTCCTGGACGTTATTGGTACGCTGCCCACGGTCGAAGAAGTGGATACCTTTGTTGCAGACAACCGTCCCGACAAACGAGATCAACTTATCGAAGCCTTGTTAGGCCGTAGCGAGTTTGTCGACTTCTGGTCGTACAAGTGGTCTGACGTTCTGTTGGTGAACGGTCGGCGGCTTCGACCGAAAGCAGTCGAAGCGTACTACGGCTGGATCAAGAATCACGTCGCGGCGAATACTTCTTGGGATGAAGTGGTTCGCCAAGTGATCACGGCAACAGGGGAAACAACCGAGAACGGTGCGACGAATTTCTACTCGCTTCACCAATCGCCGGAAGAGATGACCGAGAACGTTTGTCAGGCGTTTCTCAGTTTGTCGATCGGTTGTGCGAAGTGCCACAACCATCCGCTGGAAAAGTGGACGAACGATCAATACTATGCGATGGCCAGTCACTTCTCGCGGGTTCGAGCGAAAGGCTGGGGAGGCGACGGTCGCAACGGCGACGGCGTTCGAACCGTATTCTTGTCGTCCGATGGCGAACTGATGCAGCCGACAACGGGCAAGCCGCAACCGCCAACGCCATTGGATGGAAACGCGTTGGCGTTTGACGCTGCTGGTGATCGCCGAGCCCACCTAGCCAAGTGGGTGACGTCGCCGGACAACCCGTACTTTGCTCGCGCGATCGCGAATCGTATTTGGGCGAACTTCTTTGGAATCGGAATCGTGAATCCGATCGACGATCTGCGCGTGTCGAATCCGGCCAGCAACGAGCCATTGTTGAAAGCTTTGGCCGATCATGTCGTCGAGAGCAAGTTTGATTTGAAGGTGCTGATGCGGACCATCCTGCAATCGGAAACCTATCAACGCAGTAGTGAGCCGACCGCAGGTAACGAAAAAGATACGCAATACTTCAGTCGCTACTTCCCGAGGCGTCTGTCGGCGGAAGTCTTGTTGGACGCGATCGCCCAAGTCTCCGATGTGCCGACTGAGTTCACGCAAATCGGATTTGATGGAAACGACTTTCAAAAGACGGACAGCTATCCCGTCGGGACGCGAGCCATCCAACTGGCCGACTCCGCCGTCGTTTCCAACTTTCTGAAGACCTTCGGACGTAACGAACGCGACATCACGTGCGAGTGCGAGCGGTCGAACAAACCCAGCATCGTGCAAGTCTTACACATCAACAATGGCGTCACGATTAATGATCGTCTAGCGTCAGACAAGAGTAGCATCGCGAAAGCGTTGGAAGCCAAGACCGATGCGCAAGGTGTCGTGAAAGAAGCCTATCTGCGAGCGTTGTCACGACCACCGACGGAAAACGAGTTAGAGAAATTGACCGCGGTTCTGTCTGAGGCATCAGACGATGCCGAACGTCGGCAATTGCTGGAAGATTTGTACTGGAGTGTCTTGAGTAGTCGTGAGTTCTTATTCAATCACTGACCAAGTGGTTTGCTCGGTCCAACGAGACCAAGGATAAGACAACAAACGAACGCCTTTTCATTGCGAGACAGAAATGCTTGAATCAACTAGGTCCACGATTGCGTGGCTGATCACGTTGTGCATGACTTTCGTGTGTGCTGATCATGTCTGTGGCGAATCGCCCGATTTTGCGAAAGACGTCGCTCCGATTCTGAACAAGTACTGTGTCGGCTGCCACTCCGCGGACGAGCCGGAAGCAGATCTCGTTCTGTCCACGTTTGACGGCTTGTTGAAGGGTGGAGAAAACGGCTCGACGATCGACAAGAATGAGCTTGCGAAGAGCCTTCTAATTACACGTGTCACTGGTGCCGTCGACCCGATCATGCCACCGGAAGACGAACCGCGTCCCAGTAAGGATGAAATCGCAAAGCTGGTCGCATGGGTCACAGCAGGAGCCAAGCCTTCGGCAGCGAAGATTGATCCCACGATTGCCTTCGACAAAATCAAACCTGCGAAGGGGCCAAAGCCAATTTCGGCGATCGCCTACACACTTGGGGATCAGATCGCGTTGGTCGGCAACGAGAAAATCGCTGGGGTGGATTTGCTGTCAAAGAATGGGCATCTGGTACCAGTGCCACGACCGACCGGTGCTGCCCCTTTCACATTCTTGCTTAGCAACACAAACAAACAGATTACGTACGGCACGCTCGGGCGACAGATTCCGGTCGGTGGCGAGTTGATCCTGTCGGCGCGTTACACCGGCAATAAAGATGAAAAAGATCTGGTTGTTATGTGGGGCATTGGACCTCAGCCTTTCCCGGCGAGATACCGCTTCGATGAAATTATCGCCGTGGGACGATTTGGCTCCGTAGAGATTTATCGCGAGGGTTCGGAGAAGGCCGACTTGATTCTCGATGCGCCCGGAAAAGTGCACGCATTGGAATTCAGTAGATCAGGCAAACAACTTGTTGCTGCTACCGGCGTGGGCGGGATTCGCGGCGAAGCGATTCTGTGGGATTCCGATTCCGGCAAGGAGTTGCAACGGTTCAAGGGGCACCGTGATGCGATGTACGCAGTAGCCATCAGCGACGACGGTGCGTTGGTTGCGACCGGCAGCTATGACCGCCAGATCATGGTTTGGGATACCGAATCAGGAAAGCAGCTTCGAACACTTCGTGGCCACAACGGTGCGATCTATGACTTGGCGTTTTCGCCGGACGGCCAGATACTGGCGAGCGCCAGTGCCGACGCCACGGTGAAGATTTGGAATGTCAGCTCCGGAGAGCGTTTAGATACCTTAGGCCAGCCTCTAAAGGAACAGTATTCCGTCGACATCAGCCCCGATGGCAAGCACGTGATTGCCGCGGGCGAAGACAACCGTATTCGAATCTGGGAGTTGGTGTCGAAGAAGGAAGCTCGAATCAATCCTATGCTTGAAGCTCGTTTCGCGCATGAAGCGGCAATCGAGCAAGTTCGCTTCAGCAACGACGGCAAGCGAATCGTATCGTCGTCTACGGACGGGACCGTGAAGGTCTGGGACGCCGCCAAGCTCACACAATTGAGCGTTCATACGAAGCCAACGGATAGCTCCGGCGCAATGGCAATTTCCCGTGACGACAACCGCATCAGTGTTGGGAAATTGGATGGGACGATTGCGGCGTTCCCGCTCTACAGCAAAGAAGAGGGTGCGGTCAAAGTGGCGCAGGTGGCGGTACAAACCAAGGTGCTAACCAACAAGGAAACTAAGGCGTTCAAAGACCAAGAGCCCAACAACGATGCCGTGGCAGCCCAACGAATAGAGTTGCCTGCGACTATCTCGGGAGTCGTCACCAGCTCCACCAAGGCGACTGATGTCGATCAAGACGTCTTTAAGTTTCGCGCCAGCGCGGGTGAGAAATGGATCGTTGAGGTGAAGGCGGCTCGCGACAAATCACCACTCGATTCCCATCTGGCGATTCTGCACGCCGATGGCAAACCCGTCCCTCGTGTTCAATTGCAAGCGACCCGCGATTCC
>CAYQMZ010000439.1:2813-6730 GCA_964418725.1 uncultured Pirellulaceae bacterium | reverse complement strand
CGCAGGGGCACCGTTATGGAAGCGAACTGTGGGTCGTCAGACGGAATCCGAAAGCTGAAAGACTCGAGTTCGCCACTCTCGGTGCGTTGAAGGTCGTGGCTGATGAATTGACCGAACGCATAGACGTAGCCAGAGAGGTTGGACGGGTTGGGAATGAGTTCCGGTTGGTCGAACAGTTGGTTACTGATCAGTCGTGGGTTCGGCAGGCGTCGGCCCGCTGGTCGCGTTGGTGTCTCGTATGCGTGAGGTGCAACGCGAATAAAGTTGGAGCCCGCAGCACCCCATTCGGGATTTTCGATGTTGTTCCCACTGCCATCGAAGCTGCGATTTTCTGCATGCAACGAAAGAGCTAGGAGACTCAGCGTAAAAATTACGGCCGTAGAAAAGGAAGGAGCCAGGTGCCTTGAGCGAAGGCCAAATAAGCGTGACATTGCACAACCAATCGACTATGGCGCAACGAATGATCGATGCGTCTGCTCTCCCCACCCCAATTATGGGTGAGCGGGCACCTGAAATGCAAGCCGAATGTTCTCAGTCCCGATCCAGGTGACCTGACTTCACAATCGATCGGATTAGCCGTAGGCCCAGCAGAAAGCTGACGGTGCAGCCAACCAGTCCGAGTAAAGAGATGCGATGCATGCCGAACAAGGTGAAGTCTGCGAACAAGAGTGGCGTCACTTCGCGGCTGAGCATCAGGGTGGAGCCGAGAAACAAGGCGCTCGTCAACATACCAAGTACCAGTCGGTTTACGGACGGTCCGAGTCCTCCGTGATCGAGGTGTATCTCGAAGCGACCTTGCTGAACTTGTTCCAGGATATCGATGACACGTCGCGGCATGATCTCCGCGAGATGCTCGACCTCGGAATAGATTCGGCGCATTTTCTTCAGCCGCCGTGCTGGCGATAGGCGACGCAGCATGGCTTTGCGTTGAAATGGCTCCATCACCTCGATCAAACTGAAGCTGGGATTCAGCCGCTTACCCGTTCCCTCCAGGGTCACGAGTACTTTCAGCAGCATCGCCACCTGTGAGGGCAGCATGATGCGGTAGCGGAAGATCATTTCTGACATGTCTTGAAGAACGCGCCCAACCTGCAGGCGATCTAGCGACTGTGAACCGTAAAGCGTGACGAAGTCAGTCACGTCGGCACGTAGCGCGGACTCATCTAGATCGCTGGGACATTTGCCCAGTCGCATCAGAATCGAAGTGAGGTGTACCGAGTCCTTGTTGGAAATCGCCAGCAGCATATCCTCGATCTGCTCGCGAAGCGTCTCGTCGATACGGCCGACCATGCCAAAGTCGAGTAACGCGATGACGTTACCGGGTAGCAGCATGATGTTTCCAGGGTGCGGGTCTGCGTGGTAGAAGCCGTCCCCGAACATGGATTCCAGATAGAACTCGGCTCCACGCCGAGCGATCTCCTCGCGATCGAATCCCATAGCATCGATGCGGTCATCGTTGCGCAGTTTTACCCCATCTATCCACTCCATGGTCAACACGCGTGGCGTACAGTAATCGCTGTACGGTCGAGGGATTCGCACGTGAGGGTCGCCGTCGTAGCGACCAGAGAAATGAAGCAGGTTGCGTTCTTCTCGTCCGAAGTCCAACTCGCGGCGCAGTGTTCGACTGAATTCCGCGACTGTGGCAATCGGGCGGTAGGCCGCGAATTCCGGCAGCATCTCAACCAATTGAGCCAGACCTGCCAAGACATCAAGATCTCGTCGCACGGTTTCTTGGATGTCCACGTGCTGAACTTTGACAACAACCAGCTCGCCCGAACGCAGGCGAGCTTTGTGGACTTGGCCAATGGAGGCCGACGCCATTGGCTCATTTTCGAAGTCTTCGAAAAGTTGAGTGATCGGTTGGCCCAGTTCGTTTTCGACGATCTCGCGAATCGCTTCAGGTGGGTCAGCTCGAACCTGTTGCTGCAAGGTGGCCAATTCATCGGCCAATTCGGCACCCACCAAGTCCGGACGCGTGCTCAACAGTTGTCCTAACTTGATGAAGGTCGGGCCAAGTTCCCCCAGCGCCATGCGAATTCTTGTGTCTCGCGAGTGGTCCGCCAGGGCCTCACCGTCGCGGTCCTTCAGCAGGTTTTTCGCAAAGTCCAGCTGAAGTTTGCTGATCCAGTCCGCCAGTCCGTATTTGCTAAGTACCGATAGGATTTCCGTCAGGCGGTTCACGTTTCGGTAGATCTGGGGGATCGTGCTGATCTTCATCGCAAAAATCACCTACAGCAATTCAAGGTAATCCACCGTGGCTCAGGGTAGACGTCAACGCCCACAAACATGACACTACTCGGCTACCTTATTCGGAGCGGTCTGCTCCGACGGGGTATGGCCAGGATAGGCGAGCTGATTGGAACCATTTCCGCTCATCTTTCTCTCGTCCGGGCCGTCTAGCCTTTGATACGGCTATTCCTAACATAGTCTGCGTTCACTCCATTGACTGCAGCAATCCCATCTGCTGGTCCAAGTCTGCTTATCGCAAGTTAGCCAATTTATGCCAATTCGTGACGACATCCGGAATATCGTGATCATTGCCCATGTGGATCACGGCAAAACTTCTCTTGTGGACTGCTTACTTCGCCAAAGTGGACAGTTTCGCGACAGCGAGCTGGAAGGTGAGCTGATTCTTGATAGCAACGACCTTGAGCGTGAGCGTGGGATCACGATTCTCGCCAAGAATATTGCGCTCCCGTACAAGGGAATAAAGATCAATATCATCGACACCCCGGGCCACGCGGACTTTGGCGGTGAAGTCGAACGCGTCTTGCGAATGGCTGATGGGGCGGTTGTGCTGATGGATGCGGCCGAGGGACCAATGCCGCAAACGCGATTCGTGCTTTCGAAGGCATTGGAGTGTGGACTGAAGCCCATCGTTGTCGTCAACAAGATCGACCGCAGTGATGCACGTTCGAATGAGGTGATCGACGAGGCTTTCGATCTGTTGGCTGATTTAGGCGCCGACGAAGAGACAATGGACTTTCCTTACCTCTTCACGAGTGCGAAGGAAGGTTATGCGACGGATGATCCCGCCAAGCGGACTGAGTCCATGGAGATGTTGCTTGACATGATCGTCAAGGAAATCCCGGGACCAGACGTCGACGAGTCCGCTCCGACACAGATGCTCGTTACGACGATTGACTGGTCAAAGTACGTTGGTCGAATTGCGATCGGCAGATTGTCTGGCGGCAAGATCAAACGCGGACAGTCGATCTCGCTATGTCAGAAGGATGGGACGGCGGCATGTCGAGTTGCCAGTGTCCACGTGTTTGAAAACTTGGGGCGACGGGAAGTCGACGAAGCAACGACTGGTGACGTGGTGGCAGTCGTTGGGATCGACGGCGTGGAAATCGGCGATACGCTGTGCGACCCGGAGCACGTCAATCCGTTGCCACGTTTGGAAGTGGACAAGCCGACCTTGGAAATGGTCTTCACGATCAACAGTTCTCCTTTCGCCGGTCGTGAGGGCAAGTTTGTCACAACACGCCAAGTTCGTGAAAGGTTGATGCAGGAGCTTGAACGCAACGTGGCGTTGCGCGTCGAAGTTGAGGGCGCGGATAGCTTTCGAGTGGCCGGGCGAGGCGTCTTGCACCTTTCGGTTCTGATTGAAACGATGCGTCGCGAAGGCTACGAGCTGGCCGTGGGTAAGCCTCAGGTAATTACGAGAGAAAAAGACGGCAAGACTGAAGAGCCGTTCGAAACACTGGTCGTCGAGGTGCCGTCTGAGAAGATTGGCCCTGTGATGGAATTGGTTGGCGAGCGACGTGGCGAACTAGAACACATGGAGCCGCAGGGTGATTACACCAAGGTGAATTTCACGATTCCTTCGCGTGGACTGATTGGCTTGAGGACTCGGCTGCTGAATGCTACGCAGGGGACGGCAATCATTAACCATCGATTCGAAAGCTATAAGC
>CAYQMZ010000439.1:515-2803 GCA_964418725.1 uncultured Pirellulaceae bacterium | reverse complement strand
AAGGTGAGGTGCCAAAGCGAGCGAACGGTGTCTTGGTTTCGATGGTGACGGGCAAGGCTGTTGGCTTTGCACTTTTCGGATTGCAAGAACGCTCTGAGTTGTTCGTAAAGCCAGGGGACGAAGTTTACGAGGGCATGATCGTCGGTGAGAATGCTCGAGTGCAGGACATGATCGTGAACCCGTCGAAAGAGAAGAAACTGACCAACATTCGCGCGGCGGGCAGTGATGAGAACATATTGCTTAAGCCGCCTCGCGATATGTCGCTAGAGGCGGCCTTGGAATACATCGAAGACGACGAACTCGTCGAGGTGACCCCTTCGCAGATCCGTCTCCGCAAGATTCTGTTAAAGGAAGCGGATCGTCGACGGAAGGGACGTGCTTAGAGCAATTGTCGCGCTAATTCGGCCCAAGCCAGTTCGTTCGAGTTCGATGTCCTAGTAGTGGACATAGCTTTTGCCATCCTGGCTTTCGAACCAATGTGCCTCCAACCATAAATCGCCGGGGCGGTTGTTTAGTTCAAAGCACAGGATCGGATCCCAGTTACGCAGCTCTTGGATTTCTCGGTAAACCTGAGTCAGTTCATTGGTGGGGGCATCCACACCATGCATCCGAGCACGACGGACGAATTCCGCCTCCGAGCGTGCACCTGTAACGCCGGTGCCTTGTCCAAGTCGGCCTACAAAGTCATGGGATCTCCACGACTTTAGGGCATCGCGGAATGCCTCGGCCTCTTTGAACAGCCCCAACTCCAATGAACGCACGGCGAGCGTCCGCAGGCGATCTGGATGCAGCCCGCTTGCGAGTCTTGCTGATTTCTTGATGCGACTTCGTTCCAGATGATCCGTCATCTTTCGTGCAAACTGAGCCAGGCCATCGGCGCACGTCATCAGTAGAACATTCGCAACTTCGATGGCTCGGTTCGCCAGCAAGCGACTGGTCTCAATTTGCCTCAGCATTGGACCATACAGTTTCGCCATAAAGATGATGTCGCTTTTGTCTTCTTCAGCATGTGCGCGAGCCAGTGGGCCCGTAAAGACCTCCATGGACTTACTAACGAACGTCGGACGCAAGAAGTAGTAATCGGCGCGGTCCTCGAAAACATCCATCGCTTCCATGTGTCGAATGAGAACGCCCTTGGGTGGATTGTCGGGGATGTTCGTCGGGTTCTTGATGACCTGGAACACCGATTCACCTTGTGGGATGAACCAAGATGGCCGCGATAGGTTGACCGTCTGCAAGGTTTGAAAGCAATCCGGGTTCGCAAGTAAGCACCGATCCCACATCTCGTCGTAGTCCCGACTGTCTCGCCGCTGTTGAGACATCCAATTCACTAGACGGAACGTTGCGTTTGGATACGCGATCTGAATGGATGATCCCCAACAACCGAATTTGGGGAAGGGAGCGATGTGGCTCCATTTGTTGGATGTGTTGGGCTTGGTTGCGTGAGATGTTTCGACCACGGAAGCGTGTGCTGGCTTATGGGCACCGACGGCGAATGACATGGCAGTCTCCTCGTAAGACAGGGCGAAGATGAGGACACGCGAGCAATCGGACAGATGCAATGCGATTGGTCGAGCATCCGAGACTCAGGGAGCCGAATGGCTCACGATACAGTCGACCAAAACCAACCCTTGAATTGCAAATCATTCGGTCTACCGGCGTTCGTGCGGGCATGAAATCTCCGTTCGACGAAGGGCCTGCGAATGCTATGTTTTTGAGATGCAAGGACTTGCGCTCGCAGCTTAATGCATCAGTAAAAGACAAACACATTGGGGCTGGAAAACGTGTTTCGCGAAAGAATTGGTTACGGATCGCGGGTGAAAAACTCGATTTTCGGAGTCATTTTCGGCTTCATCATGTGCCTGGGGGCGATTGTTCTACTTGTGTGGAACGAGCGTGACGCAGTTCGTCAGAAGGGGGCGATATCGGAAATCAGCAAGGTCGCCATTGCGGACGTCCCTGCCGATCGAGTGGACGAGGCTTTTGATGGCAAACTGGTCCACATGAACGCAACAGCCACGACAGATGACGTATTGGAATACGAAACGTTTGGAGTACGGGAAAACGCAATTCGGTTGCGTTGGCAGACATCCATCTATCAATGGGATGAAAAAAAGACGCGGACGGATGACGAGACCCGATACTCGTATTCGAAAAAGTGGGTTGATAAGCCAATTGATTCGTCCAGATTTCGCCGGCCCAACGGGCATTCGAACGACGGCAGTCAGAAGCACTTTCAGGATGGCTCAAAAGTCGCTGCTAATGTCGCATTCGGTGCGTTCCAGCTA
>CAYQMZ010000439.1:0-505 GCA_964418725.1 uncultured Pirellulaceae bacterium | reverse complement strand
GAGAAGTCGTTGCCTTTGCCTGAATCCATTGCGATGGACGTGCGGCCTCAAGGATTCGTTTCTGGAGGTGTGTTTCAGACCGGCGAACCGAACAATCCACAGATAGGCGATGAACGCGTGGAGGTTTTCAAGATTGGTCCCACTCACGAGGCAACCGTGATGGCTCGGCAGTCAGGCACGACCTTCGCCAGCTATGAAACTCGAATTGGGATTTCCAAGGAAATTCTGTACGTCGGCAAGCTGACAAAGCCTGAGGTTATTGATCGGCAGCTGACTGAGGCTGCAATCAAACGTTGGATGCTGCGTGGGCTTGGCTTTGTCCTCAGTTGGATTGGGTTCTCGCTGACGCTGAAGCCGATTCGAGCTGTGCTTAGCTTCATCCCGTTCGTGGGCAAACTCTTGGATGGTGCGATCATGATCGTTGGGTTCTTGCTGGCGGCAATTGTGACGTCCGTTGTGATTGCGGTGGCTTGGTTTGTTGTTCGACCAATCCTCAGCTGTGTAT
>CAYQMZ010000438.1:0-6752 GCA_964418725.1 uncultured Pirellulaceae bacterium | reverse complement strand
GGCCGGAACCGGAAGGGGCACCTACGGAAGAGCAAGGTCTTGGCTGGAAGAACACGTACGGCTCCGGCAACGCTGGCGACACAATCACTAGTGGATTGGAAGGTGCTTGGACGACCGAACCTGCGAAGTGGGACAACAACTTCTTCGAAAACATGTTCAACTACGAGTGGGAGCAAGTACAAAGTCCAGCGGGAGCCACGCAATGGGCTCCGAAGGATGCGTCGGCAGTTGCGACTGTCCCAGATGCCCACGATCCGGAAAAGAAACATGCTCCGATGATGTTTACGACGGACTTGGCGTTGAAGGAAGACCCTGCCTACGCGCCGATTTCGAAGCGTTTCCACGAGAAACCCGAAGACTTTGCAGAAGCATTCGCAAAAGCGTGGTACAAGCTGACGCACCGAGATATGGGGCCACACGCACGATGCCTCGGTTCGCTCGTTCCCGAACCACAACTGTGGCAGGATCCTGTACCCGCGGTGGATCATGAGCTGATCAACGAACAGGATGTCGCTGACCTGAAATCCAAGCTTCTCGCTTCAGGGCTTTCGGTTTCGCAGCTAGTCGCAACTGCTTGGGCTTCCGCCGTCTCGTTTCGTGGTACCGACAAGCGCGGTGGAGCAAACGGTGCTCGACTGAGGCTTGCGCCGCAGAAAGACTGGGCGGCCAATCAGCCTGAAGAGTTGGCGAAGGTACTGCCAGTTTTGGAATCTGTCCAAGCGGATTTCAATGCTCAACAGTCCGGTGGCAAGAAAGTCTCGTTGGCTGACGTCATCGTGCTTGGTGGATGTGCTGCAGTTGAAGCCGCCGCAAAGAAGGCTGGCCACGATGTGACCGTTCCGTTTACACCGGGGCGCACGGATGCGTCGGAAGAGATGACGGATGAAGAGTCGTTTGCCGTACTCGAGCCAACGTCAGACGGATTTCGAAATTACCACGACCCGAACCGGAACAACCGAACTTCGGAAGAGATGTTGGTCGACCGTGCTCACATGTTGATGCTGACTGCACCTGAGATGACCGTACTGGTCGGAGGCATGCGTGCTCTCAACGCCAATCACGGTCAGTCTGCTCTCGGAGTCTTCACGAATCAGGCGGGGACTCTGACCAACGATTTCTTTGTGAACTTGCTGAAGAACAACCTGCAGTGGAAAAAATCTGCTCAGTGCGAACACTTCTTTGAAGGGCGAGAGTACGGCTCCAACGACGTGAAATGGACTGCGACGGCCGTCGACTTGGTGTTTGGTTCCAATTCACAATTGCGAGCCATTTCTGAGGTCTACGCAAGCGATGATTCGAAAGAAAAGTTTGTCGCTGACTTTGTCGCTGCCTGGAACAAGGTCATGAATCTGGATCGTTTCGATCTAGCCTAGATGGCAATGCTTGGGGCGACTCATCTGCCCTGAGGGAACTATTCCGAAGACGCCAATTAGGGCGAGTTCAATGTTTGAACTCGCCCTAAGCCATTCATGACCGCAACGTTGGAACGCAATACCCACGCAATCCGCAGTTGTTGTGCCACGACGTTGATTTGCGATGCGGACTGACGATAGAATTTATCGGCTGGCCATGCACGCGACGGGCCGGTTCTCGCCTTTGGAATCAGCGGAGCCCCACCACCATGCTGAAGATCCGCGGACGTTCGGAAAAGTTCTGCGACGGTTTGAGTCGTCGCAAGTTTATTGAGATCGGCGGTCTCTCGATGTTCGGCCTGACTCTGGCCGACTTGCTGCGAAGCGAAGCAACTGCTTCCACAGGGCCGTCTACGAGCTACCACCGCAAGAAACGTTCTGTCATTCTTATTTGGCAGCACGGCGGGCCTAGTCAACTCGATACATTCGACATGAAGCCGGCGGCACCGGCCGAGTATCGAGGACCGTATTCGTCGATTCGAAGTTCGCTGGATGGCTATCCGATTTCGGAGCTTCTTCCATACCACGCGAAGATTCTGGATAAGACAACAATCTTCCGAGCGTTCACGCATCGTAATGGGGATCACTGGGCGGCGGCGCATTGGATGCTGACTGGCTATTTGGGTGCAACCGGCTCGGATCGACCGGCCCGTAACCCGTCGATGGGCGCAATTGCGTCAAAACTGATGGGACCAAAGCGGCTGGGAGTCCCCAGCGGTGTGAACATCAATGACGGAGGCTTTGGCTATCACGGTGCTTCGTATTTGGGGCTGGCGCACAATCCGTTTCGGACCGGGGATTACAGTTACGGAAATGAAGCCGGTTTCTTGCCGACAGGCAGTGACAAGAGCTTCACGCTGGTCGACGGACTCAGCAAAGATCGCGTTATGAATCGCGTCTCGTTGTTGGGCCAACTTGATCAGCTTCGACGCGCGACGGATTCCGGCAACACTTTTGACAACATGGATGAAATGAATCGTCAGGCTCAAGAGATCGTGTTGTCGGGACGAGCTCGCGAAGCTTTCGATCTGTCAAAGGAAGATCAAAAGACACGCGATTGGTACGGTCCCGGTTGGGGCGAACAGGCGTTGTTGTCTCGGCGGCTGGTAGAGGCCGGCGTTCGCTTTGTCTCACTCAACACCGGTTACTGGGATGATCACGGCAATTTCAAGCGTGCTCTTGATAACAAGATGCCACGACATGACCGCGCGGTTGGGGTGCTGATTCAAGACCTAGCTGACCGAGGTATGTTGGAAGATACCTTGGTGGTAACCGCCGGTGAATTCGGCAGGACGCCACGGATCAACAAGGACGCTGGTCGAGATCACTGGCCACAAGCCCAGAGCATTATGATTGCGGGCGGTGGCTACAATCACGGGCAAGTCGTCGGAGCAACCGATGCCAAAGCCGAATACCCAACCGACCGGCCCATCGTACCTGCGGACTTCAACGCGATCATCTATCACGCCTTAGGTCTGAAGCACGACGATACGATCCCCGATCGAAACGGGCGTCCGGTCCACTTACTTCAGGCTGGCGAAGTTCCTCGCGAGCTGCTTTAGAGCAACTATCTCACGTGGCTGGATGACAACTGGTGCGCATGTTCTGTCGCGCCTCGAATCGCCAACTTGTTGTCGAAAGTCGCGTTCTCGTCACTGCAATCCTAACCGCAACCTCTGGGGCTGGAGTAAACGAGCTGAGTCGGAAAAGGCTCACAGCCATTCAGCGATAGCTTGTACCGTTGTCGGATGAATGAGGTAACCAACGCCATTGTGCGGATTGGATTTCCCTTCTCGCAAGGCCAAGTTGTAGATGCGTTTGTCCTTGATTGAATCAACATAGCCCAGCCGCTTCATCGCCTTATAGTCGCCCGCTACCTTTTGATCGTGTGAGATGTAGTCATCTTCCGCGGCGATGTTGATCCACTCACTTACGTTACGCGGGTATCTATCCGATTCAGCTTGGTTCGCTCCCTTCAGGTTGTTCTTTACGGTCTCGTCCGCCAGCGGACTACCAATCGTGATCCATCGATCAATCGGACGATTCCAATGCTGATTCCTGTACTCGCTGTAGTACGAGAGCTTCCAAAAAACATCGTATGCAATCATCGAACCGAGACTGTGCCCAACTACGCAAACATCGCCTTCTCGTTTGAGAGCTTTGACAATAGCTTTCGTAAACACTTCACGCACATTGCTTCCAAAGTGATAATCACCCCAGTACTCCTTCATGTCAGGCGCGACCTGCTCGATGATGTTGTCGCTTAGCCCGATTAGGTTAAGGGCTCCTGCGAACAGGTCTGCTGCTGCTTCCATCCACGGGTTGTAACCTGGCAGGTTCTTGTATGTGCTCTTGGTGAATTGAGATTTGGTGTACTGCTTCAAGTCAGCAAGAGAAGCCTTGCGGTCATCAAGATCGTCGGGGACTTCCTCTTCGTAGAACTCACTCAAGAAGGTGTTGGAGATGTCGCCGTAGTAGACCAATTCGACTTTTGCGTCTTTGAAAGTTTGGGCCTTCGAAGGGAAGTCGCGTTCGATTCCGTGCCGGAGAGCTTCAATCCACAGCTTTTGAAGATCTGCCTTTGCTGGCTTGTAGTGGCGACCGTGAACTAACAGAATCTGCTTAGCCATGTTAATCCTCTCTCGAATCTCTTTGGTGCGACGCTCTCAGACACGGAATAGATGTTGATCCGTGCTAGGAATTGGCAGTCTGACCCAGATTGGCATGTGATCTGAAAAGTCGTGGCTGAACTTGTCAAAGTCTGGCTCACCGTTGGGCAATGCTCCGGGCCCTGCGTCCACGAACAATTTTGTGAAATCAAACATTCCATACTCGTATTGATCGGCCCCAAGTGTACCTGCAAGGGAGTTGTGCCTGCCACGAGGAAGGCGTTCGTCATCTGCGATCCAGGCAATGTGATCGAAGGTCTGCGTTCCCCGTGCATTCGTGCGGAAACCACCATCCAGGAACGGGAAATTCACCTTGGCCTTGAGGTCCCGCGTGGAGTTGATCTTGGTGATGTAGTTCTCAATCCCTTCGCGGCGTCGATCTAGGTTTGAGGCGAAGTCCAAGTTCAAGTCGGCCATCAGCAGGTAAGTCTTACCGTCTCGTACGACTGATTTCTCGCTATCGATCAGGAGCCATTCCAATAGGGCAAAAAACTCCTGCTCTCGCTCAGTCTTGCTGCTTCCTGAGACAAGATGCGCGTTCACGGCATAGAACTCGTAGCTTCCGCCTGGGCCGTCGATTACGAACTCGACCAGGTGCGGAGCACGAATGAACTGCACAAATGCTTTGAATTTCGAAGCAACTAGGCGAGTGCTGTCTTCGAGCCAAGTTCTGATCCTAGTGAGGTAAGACGTTTCGTCCTCGTCGGTCGCTCTTGTCGTGAATGACATTCGCAACGCCTCACTGATGTTTTCAGTCACGGCAGATCGGTCGAATGTCAGGTCCGATGCTAGATCGCCTCGCCGCACTCGACTTCGATTGTAAAGCCAAGCCATGCGTTCAGCCATTCCCGTTCGACCAGGGGCCTTTCCCGTGACGTCACTAATGACTACTCCAAAGTCCGCGCCGTTTGCGTTCAAGTTGTCCCTGAGATGGTACAGAGCCTCCGTATTGTCTTGTTGTTCTTGGATTGCAAGCAGGTCAGCAGAGGCAGCAACTCGCTGAATCATTCTCGTCGCGCCCTCGCTCTTCTTCCGGACACCACCCGACGTTAGCGCACCAAATTTGCGTATGTTCCATGACATGAGAATTACGGACTGGTCATTTCGCGTTGGTATGCCGTAACCGGTGGGATCGGTGTCTAAGTGCGACTCGATCTGAGCCCATTCAAGATCTGAAAACTGCTGCGCCATGTCTGCTCTTTCTTCGGCTAGTCGTCGTCGGACAACTTTTTAGTTCCATTACGATCGGCAAATGATCCGAATACGTCTTGCGGTTTTCCTTGGCGTTTCGAGGATGCGCCACCTCGACTGGGCGGAATCCAGAGAAATCGTGTCCGGCTGTGAGTTGGCTCTGCGAAACATAGTACCTGTCGAGTGGACTCACTGGGGCATTGTCTCGTCTCGAAAACTCAAGGCAAATCCTGTCCGACCAAAACGACCGGACGAACGCTTCGCACGAGGCATTGCTGCCGCTTCTCTGCTTGCTCGCAGACCTTTCTGCGGGATTGTCTGAACAGCTGTCGCGGACCAGCACATTCGCCTTGGAATGGCGACTTTGGTGGTACTGCAAGACCGTTGGGTTCTGCCTGAACGCTTGCCGGCGACTTGGCTTTTCACGATGCAGTCGTGCAACTGGTTCTGCGTCTACGTTCTCTAAACTCGATAAGGTGAGGCTGAATCGCCGACTGCTGTTGTCCGCGTTTTCAAATTGCATCACGCCAAAGCAGTTTGCTGGATTCCGCAAGTCCGAGGAGAAAGTTCGCCGAGTCACGCATGGGTTAGCAATGCATATTCCAATAGAGCCCCTTGGAATACGACGAAGGTGAATGAAATGTCCGGCGTAGTAGGAACAGATGCAAGAAAGCAGCTAGACGAACTTCTCGGAAAGTTGCCGGAGAATTTTGATGTCACGATCGGCGAAGAAGCCGTGACTATTCGCGAGCATTGGTTCCAGTGGAGACACGCCCTTCAATTGGTGCTGCTGACGGTGGTCATCTTCAGTTGTGTTCCGTTCTTGCAAGAAATCGCGTATGTCGCTCCGTCGGTTGAGACTCGCTTGCTAGGGATTGTGTTGGGAGTCGTTGTGGCTTTTGGTTTGTTCTATTGTGTGCTCGCCGGCGTTCTAAACGCATCGGTCATCAAGGTCCAGGGAGACCGTCTGACTCGTCAAATCGGGCCGCTTCCGTGGCCCGGTGGTTTTAGTTTGAATCGGTCCGACATCCATCAGTTGTTCGCCGTTCACAAGGCTCGCCATAGACAGCGGCATTCGCCTTGGGATTGGGACGGAGATACGACTTCCGACCAGTCGCTCTTTTCATCGGTGTTCAAGAAGTACAAGACGGTCTCGTTTTACAAGTTGGTTGTTGGGACTGCCGATCGAAAGCGGAAGTACGTCGTAAGCAACGAATACCGTTCGACATTCGTTCCGCATACTCTCGAATGTGTGATAGAGGCACTGCTGCAGATCGACGATTGCTTCGTGCCTGGTGAGGTTCGCAACGCTCGCTAGTTGCACGCGGTAGATCAAGCACTGCAAGTTTGATTCGTTGGTCCGGTCGGAACCTTGTCTTTACCCACAAGTGTTGAACTTGCCTTCAACACTTCGGCCTCCCGCGGGAACATCATTCCATCGGAATACGTGTGTTCGCGGGAGGGTCGCTGGTGAGCCCCA
>CAYQMZ010000437.1:3525-6763 GCA_964418725.1 uncultured Pirellulaceae bacterium | reverse complement strand
GGGTCAAGAGTCTTTGGCCACCAACGATGACGTCGAAACGGCCGGAGAGGACACAGCACAGGATGACTGGTCTGAAGATGACTGGTCCGAAGAACTGGCCCAAGTAGAGACAGATACGGACTCAACGGACGGCGTCGAAGACGAATGGAGTGACAATGAATTGGAGGCTGCTCTAGCGAGTGCAGACGATTCAATCGACTACGAAACTGGCGAATCGCAAACGGACGCAACGCCGGAACCAGAAGCTTTGGCCGCAGACGGTTCAGATTCAGAATCTTCGGAAGGCGAAGCCGCAGCAGCAGCAAGCTCTGCCGTTGCTGTTGCAGCCAATGCAGAGAACCCCGAAGCTGTCGAAACAGAAACAGCCTCTTCATCTTGGCGATGGCTACTGGCGTGTGCTCCGATTCTTCTGTTCCCAGCCGCTTGGTTGTGGTGGAAGCGTCAAGAATCAAAAAGCCAAGAGACGTTCATCTCAGCCACAGCCAAACCAGTTAACTCGAACCTCATTGCCGGCGGCGCTGCTGCTGCTGCTGCGACGACAACTGCTACCGCGGCCGAACCACCGATTGCAGCAGCCGCACCTCAGGCTGCAGCCAAGCAAGACGATTTGACCAAACTGCGTGGCGTCACTCCACCAGTTTGCTCACTGCTTAACGCACTGGGGATCCGCAACTTCCAAAAGCTGTCTGAGGCGAAAGCTGACGACCTACGAGCTCTCATTGCGAAAGGTGGCATGCAAGGCAAAGTTCTGGATCCATCCGTTTGGGTTCAACAAGCCTGGTTTGCGGCTCGCGACGACTGGGCCAGCCTAGAGAAGTGGCAGTCAATGAACGCTCACCTCTTTGAAGAGCCTGGTGCACCCGTTCGCGACGGCGATTCCGAGGCAGACGACCTTACTCGTATTCGAGGTATTGATGCCGATCTGGCCAAGTTCTTCGCCAGCCAGGGCGTCACTCGATTCGAGCAACTCTCTAGCTACAGCGTGCGAAATCTCCAGACCTTGCTGAAAGATGCTGGAGCCAAGTACGCGAGCATCGACCCACAACCTTGGCCAGGTCTCGCCGCATTGGCGAGTCGTGGAGACTGGAAGAAGCTGAACCAACTGAACGTTGCTCTCGAGCAAGGTCTGTTGGACACAACGAATTCGATCTTCAATACGCTGCGAGAAGCGGCTCGTGGAGGTCAAAGCGACGCTTCGACCCAAACGCCACAAAACGCCTAGCGGACAACAGTTCATCCGGTGAGTTATGAAGTGGCAGCCTTTCTCTAAAGTTGGGCTGCCATTTTCCGTTAATCCCGGCTTAGGCAGTGCTCGCCCAACGCGTCGGAGAGCGGACAATCATCTGGACCACATAGCCCCAGGTGCAAGTGTCGACGCCAACCTTCTGCATAACGGAATTGGCCTGACATTTCTCCGGCCAAGGCGTCGAGTTCACGGAGCGTATTAAGGTACGCGTCCAGGCCCTGACTCTCATCAAGCCATCGCTTCTGGCTGTGATGCAGTGACAACATCGCCACTTTTTTCTCGATATGCGACGTCACATCGACGCAAAGCGACGGCTCGACTAGCTTTCCCAATGGATCGTGGTGGGAGTATGGTTGGGCATGGTAAATCGTAGTTGGTTGCTCCGTAGCCGATCGCTCTGGGTCCGCCGGAAAATTCGGCATGCCACGACAAAACGTACCGGTAACCGCCAACCGACAAGTCGTCGTGTGATCCTCCATGTAGTCCACCGGCGAATGCGTTAATACGATTTCAGGTTGCACCTGTCGCACGACGCTGGTGACCTTCGAAATATTCGCCTTGTTGTAGAAGATCTCGATATCGCGGCAAATGCTCTCGTGATAAATCGCACCGATGCTGTTTGCCGCAGCAATTGCCTCATCTCGTCGGATGCGTCTGATCTCTTCGGCAGGGTACTCGTTGGTGCCACAGCAGCCGTCAGCAAGATTCCAGTAGTGAATTTCGTAGCCCACGTCTGCAAGGCGCATCAACGTTCCCGACATCAAGAACTCGATGTCATCAGGATGTGCGGCGATGGCGAGCGCTCGTCTAGGGTTTGACATGCGACAATTGTACCAATGTAATGCGGAGCCCGAGCGTTGTATCACTCAATGAAGTCACGGAAGAATTTATGCCCTACCTGGTGGGAACAGATGAAGCTGGATACGGCCCCAACCTGGGTCCACTTGTCGTTTCTGCGACAGTGTGGCGAGTTGACTCAATCCAAGACAAGGACGTATTTGGCAAACTGAAAGAGTGCGTGTGCCACGCCGGAAAAGCTCAAAAGAAGTCTCGAACTAAAGACCAAGAATCTAACGGAGCAATCCCAAACGTCGTAATCGGCGATTCAAAAGATCTCTACAAACCAGGCAAAGGGCTTGGCGGACTTGAACAGGGAGTATTCACATGCCTGGCCGCCGTTCAGAAGAAGCCGCGCACATGGCGGACGATCTTTAAGACATTGGCCCGGGAAGATTTCGGCGACCTTTCCGAACTGCCCTGGTATCACGACTTCGACGACAAGTTGCCGGTGGATATGACGAAGGACGACGTGTCAACTCGCGCGAATAGGTTGGTAGCCACGTGCGAGCAGACCGACTGTTGTCCGGTAAATATCGCCAGCCGCGTCGTCTTCCCACGTTTGTTCAACGAGATGTGCGAGCAATACGGCAACAAAGCCAGCACACTGTCTCAAACAACCTTGCAGTTAGTTCGAAGCGTATTGGCTCACTTGCCCGACGATGAACCGGTTTACATCTTGTGCGACAAACACGGCGGAAGAAACAAATACGGACCGATCCTCAACGATGTTTTCCCAGAGACTTTGGCCATGGTCCGATCGGAAGGCCGTGACGAAAGCGAGTATCAACTGGGGCACGGCGATAGTCGACGCGAACTCGTCTTTCGGGCAAAAGCGGATGTTGACTTCTTGCCCACCGCACTCGCGTCGATGGTTTCCAAGTACCTCAGAGAACTCTCAATGCGGGCCTTCAACGCGTTTTGGATTTCCCACATCGATGGGCTTAAGCCAACCGCCGGCTACCCAGTGGACGCCAAACGATTCAAGAAGGCAATCGAACCAGTGCAATCGAAGTTGGGGATCGACGACCACATTCTCTGGCGATCGCGATAGATCGAGCCGTCGAAACGTTCGTTCGCGGCACATTTCCCCGAGAGGTCACGGCTTGCGCGCAGGGGTATCCGCGGGCAGGTGGAGCGGCTCTTCCCCGGCGT
>CAYQMZ010000437.1:265-3515 GCA_964418725.1 uncultured Pirellulaceae bacterium | reverse complement strand
GGTATTCAGCGGCCAAATGCCGCAGATTCGCTGGCGGAAAAGCTGGCCTAACGTACTATGAGGAGGGCAGGTAAACTGTCGCAATTCCTTGAACTCCCCCCGAGCGAACATCACCTGTGATCTGGGAAGCCTGGCTTACCATTCTCGTCGCGTGCTTACTGCTTGGCAGTTTGGCACTGCGTGTCGCAGCTACAGATCTGCTGGCCATCTCTTGTCTTGGGATTCTGGTCTTCGCCCAGAACATTACAGGTTCGGCTAACCTGCCAAGCACCCAAGAAGCAGTGGCCGGCTTTGGCAACAAGGGTCTGATCACGATCGGGCTATTGTTTGCCGTCGTGGCGGGACTTGAGTTCACGGGCGGGACCGAACTGGCAACCGGTTGGCTGTTGAACCGAGCGAAAACGTTGCGGCAGGCGCAGATCCGGCTGCTGATTCCCGTGGCTGCGCTGAGCGGTTTTCTGAACAACACTCCCGTCGTCGCCGCGTTGCTGCCCATCGTAGACGACGTGGCAAAACGAATCTCGGAAAGCACGAGTCGATTGCTGCTACCGATGTCCTACGCCGCCATCCTGGGTGGAATGTGCACGATCATGGGCACCAGCACCAACCTCATCGTACGAGAGATCTACGAAGAACAAGCGAATGCCAAGGTGCAGATGGAGCAACCCATCGAAGCAGAGGCCATTGCGGCGGGCGTGCAGGCGAACAAAGCAACGTTGAGTTTCTTCGCTCCAGCTTGGGTTGGAGTGCCTGCTGCTGTGATCGGTTTGGCTTACATCGTGCTTGCTTCGCCAAAGCTGATTCCAGAGCGAAAGCCTGCCGTTAGTGTCACGGATGATCCCCAACAATACACTGTTGAAATGCAGGTCGAACCAGACGGCGCGCTGGTTGGCCAAACTATCGAGGAGGCCGGCCTGCGAAATTTGCCGGGCTTGTACATTGCTGAGATTCAACGCGATGACGGAGTTATCAACGCCGCCAAGCCTAACGAAAGACTTCGTGCCGGTGATGCACTCATATTAGTTGGAGCCCTCGATAGCGTTGTTGACCTTCGAAAGGTCCGCGGGCTCATCGCGCCAGACGATCAAGCTCGAAAGCTGCAAGTTCCTGCGTGGCGGCGTACGTTAGTGGAAGCCGTAGTTAGCTCCCGATGTACGATGCTTGGCAAGACGATCCGAGAAGGTCGTTTTCGGTCCAACTACAATGCCGCCGTCGTCGCGGTGGCTCGGGGTGGGAAGCGTCTATCGGGCAAAATCGGGGATGTCCGACTTGAAACTGGAGACGTCCTGCTACTGGAGGCTTCGCCTTCGTTTCGGCATCGCCAACGTCAAATGCGTGACTTCTATCTAGTCAGCGCAGTCGACAAGGGAACTGTTCGACGACACGAACTCGCGTGGCTATCCTTGGGCATCATGCTGCTGATGGTCGTCTGTGCCGCCTTTAACCTGGTGGAAATTATGACAGCAGCGCTGTTGGCCGCCATCGCGATGATCGCGCTTCGCTGCTGCACTACCAACGAAGCACGTCGAAGTGTCGACTGGTCAGTGCTGCTTGTGATTGGAGCAGCGATCGGAATTGGTGCGGCAATGACCAAAAGCGGAGCTGCTACGGCAATCGCCAATGGCCTCGTCACGTTCGCTGCCGGCAATCCGCTGCTGTTACTGGCGTCAATCTACTTGGCGACGATGCTGTGTACAGAACTGATTACGAACAATGCGGCTGCCGTACTGATGGTTCCAATCGCATTGAAGGCGGCACCAACTCCCGAAAGCCAACTCTCATTTGTGATCGCCGTGATGATCGCCGCGTCCGCCAGCTTCCTAACACCATTTGGATATCAAACTAACCTGATGGTCTACGGCGTGGGAGGCTACCACGTGAGCGACTATCTGAAATTCGGCCTTCCGCTAAGCATGATCGTGTTCGCGGTTTCCATGGTCGTGATTCCCATGGTATGGGGCCTGTGAGCCAAAGAGTCTTTCTACTTGGCCCTCAGTTGTGTGGCAGCCTCTTCGACTGCCTTCGCCAATACTTCAACATCTTCGAGCGTGTTGTAGACCCCAAAACTCGCTCGCGTCGTCGCAGGAACTCCGAGGCGATCGTGAAGCACCATTGCGCAGTGGTGACCGTGACGCGTGCAGATACCATGGTCGTCCAGTCGCATCGCCAAGTCTTCCGCCGACACACCGTCGATCGTAAAACTGACGATTGCACCCTTCTGGTCTAGCGATGGACCATAGATCGTTAGCCCCGAGATCTGCGACAACTGTTCGTGCGCGGCGCGGGCTAGGGTAGTCTCGATAGCGTGGATCTGCTCGTAACCGATCGACGCAACAAAGTCGACCGCGGCCCCTAATCCGATAATCTCGACGATCGGCATCGTACCGGCTTCGAACTTGGACGGCGGATCAGCCCACGTCGACGCATCTCGGCCGACGGACTGGATCATGTGACCGCCGAACATGAACGGATCCATCTCGCTGAGTAGATCCCATTTGCCATACAGAACACCAACTCCCGACGGACCGTAAATCTTGTGGCCGGAAAACGCGAGGAAGTCGATGTCTAGCTGTCCAACATCGATGCGGTCATGCGGAATACTCTGAGCGGCGTCAACCAGCACAAGCGCGCCGTGCTGATGCGCTTTGGACACGATGCCTGCGATTGGATTGAGAGAGCCCAACACATTCGACATGCTGCACACAGCAACTATCGCTGTCTTGTCGGAAATCAGTTGGTTGATCGCCTCCGGGTCAAGAACTCCCGCGTCGGTGACAGGAATGATCTTCATCGTTGCACCACGCTCCGCGGCGATCGCCTGCCAAGGCACAAAGTTGGCATGGTGCTCCATCTCCGTAATCACCACTTCATCGCCGGGCTTCAGGTTCTTTCGAGCCCAGGAATGAGCCACCAAGTTGATCGACATGGTGGTACCGGAAGTGAAAACGATCTCTTCAACGCGGCTTGCTCCGATCAGTGAAGCGACCTTTGAGCGAGCACCTTCGATCTCATCGTCGACACGCTGGCCAAAGTAGTACTTACCGCGGAAAGCGTTCGCGTAGTACTGATCCTGGACTTCGGTCATCTTGTCGATGACCGACTGTGGCTTCTGTGCGGAAGCTCCGCTATCGAGAAAAACAGGCCGCTTTCCGTTGGGCAACGGGTGGGACAGAATCGGAAACTCGGCAGCCAAGCCGCCGTGCGTCACCGGATCTTGTTCGAATTTCCGTGATGGTCGAGGAAATTCGGG
>CAYQMZ010000437.1:0-255 GCA_964418725.1 uncultured Pirellulaceae bacterium | reverse complement strand
ACCAAGCGACGTCGCGCAGAAATGGCGAATCGTCTTCACCAGCGAGAAAAGACCGTTTTTGCGCTGCGGCAGTATTAGCTTTCCCACCCCGATCGCATCAAAGGTGGCCACATGATCAGTGTCTAAGATTTGCCGCGGAGTCTTGTCGTGGTACATCGACAAGACGACGTAGATCAGTCCTTTGACGACGAATGCATCGCTGTCCGCGTGAATTGTTACCGTGTTGGGATCATCGCTGGTCAGATGATTCTCAAC
>CAYQMZ010000436.1:0-6770 GCA_964418725.1 uncultured Pirellulaceae bacterium | reverse complement strand
CACAACGGAAGGTTTTTACGACACCGCCCTAAACGAAGCGAGCGATGCCTGAACTGCCAAAGATTGTACCAATGTCATGGCCCGTTGCCAAAGAGCCAAGGTGTGCCCGAAGGGCCTCAGCGTAAACACCATGTTGGTTGCCCCTAGCGCGAGGGCAAGACGATGCGTTGGTTATAGATTTTGATTTCTTCGGCGTTGCCGTTGACGTCGATCGTTGTTTTTGGAAAGTCCTCATACATGGCGTATTCAGATTCAAATAGACGCCAAACTGGGACAGTTGTCTGTGCAAATCGCGGATGCTCAAAATGCACATCGAATTTTGGTGATTGAGCGCCCATTGGAATGCACCAAAAAAGTAACCAAGCATGGCCACCGAATTGGAGTCCTTGACGCATCTGATGGCAAGTGATGACGCCATCATCATCGCTACTGAGCGATGTCCCATCGTATTCCGAAATTGGATATTCATGGGCTGAAGAACCATCGGAGCGCCAGGTCACTGACATTGTGACGTTGCTTATTGCGTTGCCGCTCTCGTCAACGAAGTAGATACGCACCTCCGCAAATGGAAACCCTCCATCCCAAAGGATGCTTGTGGTGACATATGAAGTAAAAGCTAGTGCAAACGACACGACAAACGCCAAAACGTATCGGCGTGTTGGGATGCCGACAGCAAGGGCTAAGCATGCAATTGCTGGGATCGTAGCGTAGGCAATGCCGCCGGACGAAGCGAGACGAGTAAACCCAAAGAACGCACCAATAAACAGGACTGCGAGCAGGAGACGCCGAAGAGATAGGCGGTGTTTCGAGGCGGGCTTGGGTTCAGTTTCCGTCGGCGTGTGGAGCGTCATGAATCTGGGGCAACCAACGGAAGGTTTTTACGAAACCGCCCTGAACGAAGCGAACGATGTCTGAATTAAGGAAATTGTACCAAGGCCAGCGAGCGTTGCAAAAGGACGAAGGTGTGCCGAAGGCCTAGCGTAAAAACCATGTTACGCGACCGGTCCCTGCGGCCAATCGTGGTGAAGGTAGCCAACCAAGTCGTCAGAATCGTCAGCATAGAGTTCGAGCGAGTGACGAATACCGGCGGCTGTCAGTGCGGCAGAGAATCGCCCGGCGTCATCGGGCATCCGGTCCAGCGATGTCGCAACAACGTCGAATTGGGGATCGCCAAGATCGCCGCCATACTCTTGGAGTGCGAAATCCTCGCAATCCTTGAGGCGGATGGAGTAGCGACCAACGTAGACGTCGAATCCAGCGGAGCGCAACAGCGTCGCCATCGCGTGTTTGGAAGGCCAAGGGTCGAGTTGGCCGTAGAGCGTGATGTCAACCGGACCAGCCAAAGCGGTAGGTCGCGTAACGGGAGGTTTTTACGACACCTTTTCTGGCGTTTCGTAAGTACTTATGAAATGCCAGTTTAGAGCGGTAAGCCCTTTCGTTGCAAGGATTTGCTGATATTCAGGTGCGTTTAGCTGTGGTCATGCTTTGTCAGCTGTAGTCACTGTTTTTGTCACACTGTGCCAAAAGGCTGAGAGTCGCTGCTCCGGTATGGAGACTTTAGCCATGCCACGATTTAACAAAGCCCTTCATTCACCGAAGCAGGGAGGTGTCCATCGCATCCTTGCCCCAGTTCGCATCAGCACAGAGCACCAGGACCATAGGAGCTTAACTGACCAGGAAGACTATTGCAGACGCTGGTTGGACCGCGAATATCCTGATGGCTATGAGTTGGATTGCCTTTCGAGCCAAGTTAGCGGAGAAGACATTACAAGCGCCCAGTTTCTTGAGCTTGCTGCTCGCGTCGACTCTGGCGAATACGACTGCGTTATTGCTGAAGATCTTTCGCGTTTTGCGCGGCGGATGCATGCTTTCCTTTTGTGTGAAGCTGCGGAGGACTCTGGGACCCGCTTGGTTGCAATCAACGACAACGTCGACACACTCCGCGACGACTGGCGTCAGAATGCTGTGTTCGCTGCGTTTAAGAACGAAGCATCGAACTCGGACACCTCAAAGCGAATTCGACGGAGTCTACGAGCGCGCTTTATGAGTGGACAACTGCCGATTCGGCTGATCGCCGGGCTCCAGGGGTTTCAAGGATCAACTTTAGAATGCGATGTCTCAAAATCTCCAGGATCTGACGAAATCTACGATGAATGGTTCACCCGGCTAGAGACCGGCCAATCCTTCGCCGAGATCGCAATCTGGCTAAATGACGTCAAGTTCCCAGTGGGGCCATCGTGTAGAAAAGTAGAGTGGGATGGGATATTGGTTGGTCAAGTCACCAGGAATACGCTTTTGAAAGGACTTAGGCAGAGAAACAACAAAATCTCTGTTCGGCTTAACAAGACTGGGAAACGAAAATCGGTCCGCGCGCCGCTAGAGGAACTGCTTGAGCGAGAAGTTCCGCATTTGATGTTTATCGAACCAGGTAGGTATGACCGAGTGATTCGCATGCTCAACAAGCGAAATGCGAAATACACCAAGGGCATCGCAGAGGCGAATAACGGTGCAAAACGAAGTCGAGGGACTCGTAACGATTCACGCTGGCCGAGCCAGCACACTTGCTGCGGCATTTGTGGTCGAAAGTACGTACTGGGCGGACACGGCAACAAGGACCGCATGATGTGCGACGGTGCTCGGAGCTACCAGTGCTGGAATGCGATGACCTTCAATCAAGCGGAAGTTGCAAGCCGCGTCGCCGCTGAAATCAATGTTCGAATCGAGACTTTACCTGATTTTGATCCAAGTCTAGTTCGCAGTGTCAATGAAGAATCGGAAAGATTGGCAGGAGATGGGCAGCGAAAGTTGAAAAGTCTCAACAAAGAACGCTCGAATATTGCGGAGCAAATCGAAAGGTTGACTACGGCAATCGCCACTGCGCCGTCGAGTACCGCGTTGCTAGACCGCTTGTTGAAGAACGAGGAGCAAATTCGAGACATCGATGACAAGATCCTAAGAGTATCCGCCGCAGTTCCGGTCGCTCCCGTTTTGCCGACCGCTGATGAGCTAAGGCAGCTTGCCCGGAAATCGTTTCTTAAACTTGCTGTGGATAGTCGCGAATTCGCTGGAATTATGCGCAGCATCGTCCGTGAATTTTACGTGCTCCCCTACCGTCTGATCGATGGCGGACACATTTTTCCACGCGTTGTCTTTAAGCTCAGCCTTGGTGGCGTCGAGGGGGTTGCGGTGCCTGATCGACTCGACTGCATGACGCTACGTTGCATGGTAGATTTGACACCTTCGCCTCAACGCGTCGAGTTTCGCGAACGAGTCATCGCGCTTCGCGGGTCGGGACTGAAGGAGCGTGAAGTCGCTGACCAACTTGGTATTACGCAGACCGCTGTCCAACGTGCGGCTAAGCTTCACCGCGAAATGACGCGTCTTGGTGTCAGCGATCCTTGGCAGCCAGTGCTTACGCATGATGATGCCGCTAGCTACTTCAAACGCATTTCGCATCCGAGATTCTGTTTCAAACCGCTAAACGGCTTTGTCTCGAAATTTCCGGAGACCGACGTATAGCGTCAGCAATACGATCAAGCAAAACCCTTTTCGTCACCCCTGGGATAAGTTGTCCTGGGGGTTTTCTTTTTGCACCCATGGAAGCCATGCCCAAAAACCAAGATTTCAGTCCAGAGGTCAGAAGGTTGATCGACCTCGTCGCCAAGGATGTCGCTGCGCAATTGCACGCCGAGACACAAGCTACCACTTGCCAGCGAGAGAAATCATCCGCTGGCACCTACCCAAAGAACGCAAAGTTAGACCAGGACGTTCGACGTGGTCGATCCACAAAAACTACCGCTGATTGATTCAACGCGGAAGCAACTAAATCAGCGCGTTTTTTGCGCCATACAAGGTGATGGAATCCGTGTAGCTATTGGACTGACGGCTGTTTCAGTCGCTTAGCCGTCGTTCGAGTTTCTTCGAGAACGTTGAAAGCGTTAGGCCGATCACTTCACAAACATCGAGCAATTCCAGCACGTCCAATCGACGCTCACCCGACTCGTATTTGCTGACGAATGACTGCGGTTTCTTCAGCCGCTCTGCCACATCGGCCTGACGCAGGCCCGCCTTTTCGCGGCATTCCCGCAAAAGCGTCAGAAAAGCTCCCTGACGCTTAGTGTACAGATTTTTCTCCACTTACATTCCCTTGAAAGCAGCGGAGGGTATATCCTAATACCGAATATCCCAGTTTGGGATATTCGGTTTGGTGCAAAACCACCTATTTCAACTACTCTTTCAGGAGTCCCGCTATGAATCAGAACCAGAAAATTGCGTGGGGAGGCGTTGCTGTTACAGTCCTACTCCTCTATCTGACTGGCTTTCTATGGCCGTTGGTCCGATTGGGCCTGACCTGTATCGCCATCGTTGGCTTGGCCGCTACCGCGTACTTTGGGATTCGCTACTTTCACCAAGAAAACCAGACAAGCGAAAACCTGGATACCAACAGACCACACCCAGGGAACGCAATTGCTTCTGCGGTGGCTACGGTAATCACTTTTCTGCTGCTCTCATTCGTCCCCACGAATGACTCCGCTCCAGCGACTGAAGCGGTTGAGGAATCGGCGCCTATTGTCATCAAACGCTCTGTCCCAGAAAGTCAGCTTAGCGACACGACGCCACGATCGACCGTCGCCATCAAGACGCCTGAGATCAAAACTATGACCAAACCTATGGTTTCAGCTCCGCCGCAGAAGTCCGTGACCGCAAAAGTCGGAACGAAAACACGTTCACCCCAGCCCCGGGCAAGATCGGCGGCTTCAAATCGGTCACAGACAACGAAAACCAAGCCTAAGATGAGCGCGGCGGAAGCTGATCGTGCCGCGGCAGAGTTCATGGGCGCACTATTGGGCGCAGCGATGGAACAAGAACGGCGCGAGCAGAGCGATCCTCGGTATCAAAGATTCAAGCAATCTCTTGAACGCGCACGAGTTTGTCCTCGGTGTAACGGTGCTGGTAGCTGTCGATATGTCGATGGAAAAGGCGTGCTGCAAGTTCGATCGTGTCCCAGTTGTACGATTCCGGGGCGATCGTTCTAGTAGCAGCTAAATTGACGTCGAAAACGCGGCATATTACTTGAGGGAAGTCCTAGCCATCTGACGCGACGGTGTTTTTCTAAACTAGCGACCGAAACGCGTCATATGAGATGAGGGAAATCTACCAGCATCCTCAGTTTGTTTAACCAATTGACCTTGAAAGGAGGTGCCTATCGCTTACCTGTTCATGGTGGCTCTCAGCTTCGCACTGCTTGTTGCGGTGCTCAGCTTGGCTCGAGAACGCCGCTTGCGCGTGGGCCTGCAAGCCATTCTGAATCGCATCCTAAAACAATGGAGGCAACATGCCACAACCGATCCTGGTCGTAGTCGCGGCCGTCGTCGTTCTCGTTATCGCGGGATGTCGAAACGACGAAAACAAACGACTGGCCGAACAGGCCGAAAGGAATCTTGAGCGGCAATCGGCGCAGGAATTGCGAAATGCCGAACTTCATCGCGAGGTTGCCGAAGGAACTAAGCGTCTTGTTGAAGCAGACGCCGCCGCTCGCCAGGAAATAGTTGCTCTGCATCGCGACGTTCAGTCGGAGCGATCTGAACTCGGCCGGCAACGGGACTTGCTTGAACTTGACCGCCGCGATGTCGCCAACGCCAGAAATCGTGAACCAGTAATTGCCGAAGCGATCCAAGCAGTTGGCTTGATGCTCGCATGTGCCGTTCCGCTATTGATCGCTTGGCAAGTTCTACGCCGCAGTGATGCAGGTGATGAGAATGCTGCAATGGCCGAACTCTTGGTTGAAGAACTCAGCTCGCCAAACCTGATCCTTCCGCACGCCCGATCGGTATCTGCCGAGTTGGACAAAACGCCGCGAATCAGAAGCCAGGCCTCAGGCAGTAGCAAGCCCATCTAGTTCATCCCACGCCTTAACAAAGGAGAAACAGTGTCACGCATCTTCACTAACAAGCAGCCACCGCAGGAGAACACAAAGCTTGGACTATCGATCAAGGTTGTGTCAGACACACAGCGTGAAAGAAAAGAGTAACCAAGAGCTGCTGGCGATCGTGCTGCGAAGACAACATGAGCGAGTTGCAGATAAAGGCTTCGGTGAAATCGTTCAATCGGGGCAAGCCGAGCTCGGACTGACAAAGCTAGCCTACGACCAGCTCATGGCTGGAATCGAATTGGGCAAGCGAGCAGCCGAGCCGAAGGCAAACTACAACGTAAAGATCAGCTCTACACAGGCCGCGACAGATTTCTGCAAAGCTCATTTTGCAAGACTCATTGCGGAGGGGCTTCAAGAAGAATTTCACATCGTCACGCTTGATACCAAGCACAGGATGATCAATTCACACTTGATCACAGTTGGGACACTTGACGCGTCATTGGTGCATCCAAGAGAAGTGTTTCGTCCAGCAATCAAGGATGCTTCTAGCGCGATCTTGTGCGTACACAACCATCCTTCCGGCGATCCAACGCCAAGTCGTGAGGACCGTCAAGTAACCGATCAGCTGACAGATGTCGGTAAAACGATTGGCATTTCGGTTCTCGACCACATCGTTGTCGCCAAAGAAGGTTGCGTGAGCCTTCGTGAATTCACGTCCTGAATCGGCCTTCTCTAAGCACGCAAAATACGTCATTCGATCGAACCGGTTCGCTCGAATCCTAATTCCATGCAACCCATAAGCAGTTAGCTGGCAGCTAACCGTTCAATCCAAACCGTTTTTCACGAAGCCCCGTTCGTTTGACGCAAGTCGAGCGTGCGGGGCTTTTTCGTTTCCTCC
>CAYQMZ010000435.1:3267-6783 GCA_964418725.1 uncultured Pirellulaceae bacterium | reverse complement strand
GGAGGAGTTAGCTCGTGGGAGGGTGAAGTGAGGAAGCCATCAATCGACGTACTTGCGGGTAAAGACAAGGTGATGCACCGCGGCCGACGCTCCAGCAATCGCTGACTCGCACGTCATGGCCAACCATGTTGGACTCATTCAATTCCGGTGCCCACTGCGCGAGCGCGATCGATTTATTGATTAGTAGACTCAACTACTAGTCAGAATTCTTACGTGAGATCCGACGCTTCACAGCTACTGCGTTTGCTTCGCCCGGCCTACACGACGCCACTCAATACGCCACCAAACCCATTGGAATTATCGCCGATGCGAATCGCGGAACTCCGCCACGGCACAAACCACAAAGTCGTACCGACTATGGCGTGGAGGTTGTCCCCCCCTCGTTAATTCAAATCCCTAGCGGACAACAGCGCAACAACAACGTAGGTATTTGTCGGGTTGCGCGCCCAGCTTCCAAAGGGGTAAACGAAACATGGCGAAATACGACATCGAAGTTTTCGCACGCACTGAGCGATTGTCGAGTCTTCCAGAAGTATCGCTAAGATTGGTCCGTCTGGCTCAAGAGCAAGAGCCAGACTTCGGGGAAGCTGCGAAATTAATCAGCGGCGATCCGGCACTATGTGGTCGCATTCTGAAAACTGTCAACTCGGCCAACTTTGGCCTGAGATCCCCCGTTCAAACGATTCGCGAAGCGTTGCCACGAATCGGCCTAACGCTAATGCGTACGCTGGTACTTGGATTCCACTTAGCCGAATCACGAAGTGGCGACCATGAAGTCACCACAATAATG
The DNA here is from genome assembly GCA_964418725.1 of uncultured Pirellulaceae bacterium. Classification (GTDB taxonomy): domain Bacteria; phylum Planctomycetota; class Planctomycetia; order Pirellulales; family Pirellulaceae; genus CAYNJG01. The sequence continues at coordinate 5,993 of CAYQMZ010000435.1, read as the reverse complement.
AAAGACTTTTGGCGTAGCTGTGTCGCACAAGCCGCGATGGCTCAATTGATTGCCAAAAAAGCGAAAGCCGGTGACCCCTCCGCTTACTTCCTGACCGGGATGCTGCAGGACATTGGCATTTTGGCAATGCTCTCTGAGGCCGCCGATTACTACATTGAAAACGTGCTTGCCCACTGCGAAATCCCACACGTCGCCGCGGCCGAACGGAGCTGCTTTGGATTTAGCCACGTCGACATTTCTGTTGAAATCGTCGCCAGCTGGGGCCTGAGTCCCGATATCGTTCACGGCATCCTGCACCATCACGATACATCACTGCCACGCGGAAAAGCACAAGGCTCGCAAGAGCTAAACGCCCGCGTACTTCGCGCCGCGGGAATGGGTGCGGTTGTCTTAGACGCAGAAAAGTCCACTCCTTACGCCATTCGCGAGCTTCACGATTACCTGCATGCCAGTTTCGGTTTCACATCCGAGCAATGCGGAGAGTTGATCGTAGAGGGAAACGATCGCGTGACGGAATTCGCCGGTATGTTCCACATCGACGTGGGCGAGGCCGTTTCGAACGAACGCATTCTGGTGGAAGCGAAACGCCTGCTGCAAAAGATCGCCGTCGAATCGCAACTGCAATTGCTCGGCCGTGACATCGAACCGAAAGATTCTTTCGCACGTCGCGATCACGAGATCTACATCGATTCGATGACTGGCGTTCACAATCGGCGTTTCCTGGACGAGACACTCCAGGAAGAAATCGCCAATCGTCGGGATACGATGACGTCGATCGCTGTACTGTTCTTGGATGTCGACCACTTCAAGACAATCAATGACTCCTTCGGTCACTCCGCGGGCGACAAGGCTATTTCGCACGTTGCGTCTTCATTGACCGCCAGCGTTCGCGGTGCGGACTACGTGATTCGACTGGGCGGGGACGAATTCTTGGTCGTATTACTGGATCCAAGCGAAACCGCGTTCGAGTCTTTGGCCGAGCGAATTCAGCAAAGCATTCAGCCGATCGATTTGGATGGTGAAGATCACGTGATCACCTTGTCCGTCGGCGGCGTCTACTATCGTCCTGTACCGCAAGAATTGGTCGACACGTCCGTATTGATCGACCGCGCCGACCAACTGATGTACACATCAAAGCGAGCCGGCAATGGGCAGTGCACCCTGGCAACGCTTGGCCCCGAAGACGTCAAGAAGAGGCCACCTCGCAAGGTTCTCGCATCAGCGTAGTCGTCAGTTTGAAGTTCCGGCGTGATCGCGAGCGAACAATCGCGATCCGCGCATCTTGATGCCTTGAGCGACTCGCCTTCTGCCGACCGTCCGGCTCTCCGTGCAGTGTAGGACCAAACCTAGCGTTGCGCAGGTTCGAATGAGTCCTGTCCGCACTGTCCTGCTTTCTTGCGACCAATGCACGCGCAAGCTGAAATCTTCAGAAATCCGTCAGCGCTGCTTTGCGCGATTTCAATCTTTTTCTCGCCCTCTGATATTTCTTGTCACAGACCGGATGGCTGGCGCGTAAGTGTCCCGATGGCTCGAATTTTCAACTTGTCCGAGATCAGGAGACACCATGCTAAATCCATTCAACCGCAGACCATTGACCGCCTCCTCAAAACGACAGCTACGTCGAAAACGCCTGCGAAAGTGCAACTTTGCCGGTGAGAAACTCGAGGCCAAACAATTGCTCACAGGCGTGTTCGGCGCGTGGAGCGCGGTCTCTGTCATGGGCAGTGGTGGCCGGATTGATGCCATCAGCGTTCAACCGGGTGACAGCGATTCCGTCCTGGTTGCCGGCGACATGCTGGGGATCGGCTTTACACGCGATGGCGGTGAGTCGTGGGATGGTGACTTTCAAGGACAAGCAAATTATCAAGCCAGTGACTTTACCTGGGATCCAAACACGTCGAATCGCGTTTGGGTGGGAACACACGGAGGCCCACACGTAAGTGACGATGCCGGCACAACGTGGAGTCTGGCTCGAGAAGGCATGCCGGCCACTCGGGACGGAAGGGTCACGGCGCCCATCGAGAAAATCTTATTCGATCCCAACGAAGATCAACGGCGTCTGTTGGCATTTGAAGGTGACCATCGTCGATTCGGATCATCGGAAGGGCGTTACAACGGACAGGTTTGGATCAGTGAAAACGACGGCCAATCTTGGGACCAATCCGTTTCGATCGTCGCCGGAGGAAACGTCACGGATGCGGAATTTCTGGGCAGCGACGGGGACCAACTGGTTGCCACCGTCTATGGCGAAGGAGTCTTCTTCAGTTTTGATGACGGGTTAAGTTGGGACAGTCGAAGTGCAGGCCTGCCAAGCGCCGCGCGCTTGATGGGAGTCGTCCCCCATCCAACGGACAATCAACAAGCTTGGGTGCTGGATGAAGTCGGCGGTGTTTACTTTACGGATAATCAAGGAGAGTCTTGGAGTGCCCGATCGAACGGCTTGCTAAATAGCTCTCAGCCAGTCGAATTCAAAACGATTGAAATGGCCGAGATCGTAAACGGCGACGCTGTGCTATACGTCGGCAGTCGCCCCAACGGAGGCGGAGGCGACGGCATCCACAAATCTTTGGACGGAGGGCAACAATGGACGCTGAAGCTGACGGGAAGTTCCGCAATTGAAAACGGTGAGATCTTCTCTGAGGGTGCGAACACGTGGTGGATCGAAGTTGACCCCAACAACCCAGACACAGTTTGGGCGGGCGGCAGCGCACGAATCCTTAAGTCGA
>CAYQMZ010000435.1:0-3257 GCA_964418725.1 uncultured Pirellulaceae bacterium | reverse complement strand
GTGAGAATTGGGCGGACGCATTGAACGATCGTGCAACCGACGACGGAACTTACGTCGGCCGCGGATTTATGGGTTGGATTGGCACGAACTACGAAGTCAATCCCGCCGACTCGAATCACATCATCGCTCAAGCGTGGGATTCCGGTCGTCTCATTCAGTCTCGCGACGGTGGCGAGTCGTGGACGCGAGCAATCGAACAAGCGACCAGCAACGTTTCTGCGAACGAACGCGAATTAGCAACGGACTCCACAGACAGACAGATGCCGCGAATCGACGGTTACGAATTTGGCGTGACTCCAACGAACGTCGATCCCGTCGACGCTGTTGAGGCATGGTCCGCATGGAAGAACCTATATCTAACCCGTAACGGGGTGCCAAACTCCGATTCGATGCTGCGGGTCAGTCATGAACCGAACGGCCTAGGCAGATCGTCGGGCGAATTCCAAGGCTACGGCATGCTGTTCGCGGCACACTTGGAACCCAACGATTCGGTCCTTCAGCAACTTTGGAATTACGCCAGTCACTACCTCAATGATGACGGCCTGATGCCTTGGAACATCTCGGCGGACGGCGTGGTTGAAGGACCGTCAGCGGCGCTGGATGGCGACGTCGACATCGCGATGGCGCTGGAGGTTGCCGAACGACGTTGGCCTGGCCAAGGTTGGGGAGAGCGGGCCCGCACCTATATGGACAACATGCTTAAGCCACCTCAGCGTAGCCACCTGAAAACCTCCCCCATCGACACGTCGATCTGGCCTCGCTGGAAGAAAGGCATCTATCTCAACTACCTGGCGACGGGCTACTTCGAGGCATTTGCGCAACGTACTGGAGACGACCGATGGACTGAGGTCGCGATTCCAAACACCTACGATTTGCTCGACAAGTCCTTCAACGATTTCGCACTGCCTGCTTGGTTTGTCGACGTGGACGGATCACCTGTTCGTCCGGATGATCCATGGAACTCACGATACAACCGTCATGATGCCGGTGCTACGCGAACGGACTGGCGCATCGCCACGCATGCATTGCTGACGGGCCATCCGTCAGCGTCGGCTTGGTCGCAGAAACTCACCTCGTTTTTCCTAGATGCGGGCAGCCAAGACAAACGCGGCAACGCCCAACCATTCTCACCAACGAATTTGAGATCAGGCTACCGGTTCGCCGCGGACAACAACTATTCGGCCGGACAACCGTACGGTAACCCTAACCTGATTTCAGAAACCATGATCACCGCCGCTGGCGTCAGTGCGATGGCCAGCGGGAATCAGAGCATGGCGGACAGTATCTATGACTTTATGGCCAGCGATACAGTGCAGGCCACCGACGGGAATATGGACAATGCCATGCATGTAATGGGATTGCTGTTGATGGGCGGGTATTTGTCGGCCGACTGGTCCAGCGACACACCGACCACGGTCACTTTCGACACCCCAGACATCAGTCCCTTCGGTGGTGGTGAAGATGTGGCGTTCGCCACGGATGGCCAGACAGTGTTTGCCGCTCTTGGTCAAGCAACGGACAATCGTCCCACAATCGCAAGAAGCAACGACGCTGGTCGAACGTGGTCGAACTTGCCACTTCCTCAAGAGCTGACGGTCATTCCCGAAAGTATCTATGTCAACTCGGGCGATGCGAATGACGTTTGGTTCGTAACGCAACGCGGTCTCTTTCAATCAACGAATGCAAACACGTTAGACCCGAATGCCGTAGAGTGGACGAAGACAGCAAATTTCGAAGACACTCGTCTGTTTCGAATGGAAGCGGACCCGCATGTTGTGGGTGGATTCTATCTGACAACGGAAGTGGGCGTCTTTCGTTTTGACGGCAATGAATTCGCGGCGTTGGGTGGCCCCGTCAATTCGAATCAAGGAGCAGATATGAAGCTTGCTGTCGATCCGGCGGTCGAAGGTCGAATCTACGTAGCAAACTTTTCATCGTACAACGGCCAGCAGCGTGGACTTTGGAAACTAGAAGGCGAAACGTGGATTCAAGTCTTCAATGACAACTGGGTGCGCGATATCGCGATCGACCCGATCAACGTCGGCAGACTGGCCCTCGTTACGGACAAAGCTCCTTTTGGTGACACCATTGGGGCTACAGGCGTTTGGATCTCCGACGACTATGGGCAGACTTGGGAAGCGACCAACGAGGGCTTGCCGATGCTGCGGGGCCAGCACATTAGTTTCTCACCGCAGGGTGACCAGTTGGTCGTCGGCCTAACAGGACGTGGATTTTACAAAGCGTCCGCCCAGTTCGACGACAGTCCGCCAACCGCAAGCATACCGCGCATCGTCGCTGGCCAGTCGCCCAACGCTATCGATATCGTTTTCAATGAACCAGTCACCGGTTTCGATCTGGAGGACTTGGAATTGACGCGGTACGGACAAGCGATTGATTTATCACCTGCAACGCTAAAGCAGATTTCCGACGCGCACTACCAGTTAGATCAGTTGGGTTCGGTCATCAAAAAGGACGGCAACTACGAACTGAGCTTAGAAGCCGGCACCGCCGCGATATCTGATCTCGCCGGGAATCCGATGGTTCAGGATACGTCGCGACTTTTCGGAATCCGTGGCGTCGCGTACGACTTTGACCGTAGTCTTCGCCAGTCCGTTATCCTGGAGAACACCTCCACAGTACAAGTCAGCGAAGGCTCGATTGAATTCGAGTTCACCGCGAATTCCAAGGCACGAGGAACGCTGTTCTCGAAAGACTCACGCGGCACCAACAACGGAGATGTGACAATTGAATTCTCACGACGACGCGTACAGGTCCAATTCGTCTCAGGCGGAACCACGCATTTGCTTTCAAGTTCCATCTTGTCACTGAACGAACGACACAGGGTTCAGCTTCGCTTTGGGACTGCGGGACTTCGGCTGACCGTGAATGGCGAGCAGGTAGATGCCGAGCCAACAGCAATCGGAGGGCTCAACGATAACGCGGGAGACATCGTGCTCGGTGCGTCTGCGTTCAAGAGTTCGCTAAACGACAACAACCGTCTCACTCGATATTTTGACGGGACGATTCAAGAGCTAGAAATTCGCGGTTCCAGGAATGAACTGTTGTTTGCGAACCTAGAAACAGGCTACGCAAAGGCGCGTTGATCGCGAGAATTCTTCAGCCAGATTTGCATCGTTCGTAGTTTGAAAACCGGTTTTGAAATGCCCTCTAGAGTAGAAACTCTTCGACGAAGGGCATAAGCCCGACTTCGGTCAATTCACTGCGAATGGCCTCGGGCGAGCTTTCGTCGAGAGTTT
>CAYQMZ010000434.1:2245-6784 GCA_964418725.1 uncultured Pirellulaceae bacterium | reverse complement strand
GCGGTGCACTACCGCATATCTCAGGCACACGACCAAAGCGGCGACGCCAAGCGAGCCAAGCGGCACGTGCTGATGGCGTTGGAGTACGCGCCACGTTATCGCGAAGCGCAGCAAATGTTGTTGAAGCTTGCTGCTTCCACCCAGGGCGAAGCTGTTCCAGCAGGAGGCCAGGATGAATGAACGTCAGCCCAACAAGCTGCACACGCACGTCCCCGCACCTCGCGGTGTGAGACGGCGCACTGTGCTGGTTTTGCTTCTCGTCCTCAGTTGTGCAACCACGCTCTGCTTTGCCCAACGCTGGAGAAGGCGACGCATATCGAACTTGGACGATTACCGGCAGTACAACAACATCCCCAAATGGGAGAACCCCAAGGGGTTCGAACATGATACGTTCACGTTCGCCCGCGTACGCTATGACTCACGGTGGGGCGGTGGCGGTTGGGCAATCGACTATCCCGACAGCGACTTGAATTTCTCGCTTCGGCTACAGCAACTCACATCGATCAAGGTCAATCCGGACCCGGTGATCGTCCGACTCTCTGACAAAAACTTGGCAGACTATCCGTTCCTCTACATGATCGAACCCGGCGGCATCGAGCTATACCAGGACGAAGTGGAAGGACTGCGCAAGTACTGCCTTAACGGCGGCTTCATGATGGTCGACGACTTCTGGGGCGACCGCGAATACGAAGTCTTTCACCACGAGATCAAACGAGTCTTTCCGGATCGGCCCGTCGAAGAGTTAGACATCTCGCACGAGATCTTTCACAACGTTTACAACCTCAACGAAAAGCCCCAGATTCCTTCGATTGGCTGGGCCTACGACGGCAACACCTGGGAAGTACGAAAAGGTCCAAGCGCCCGCGACGTTCATTATCGCGCTATCAAGGATGACGACGGTCGCATCATGGTGTTGATATGTCACAACACTGATCTGGGAGACGGATGGGAACGCGAAGGTGAAAATCGCGAGTACTTCGAAAAGTTCTCTGTGAAGAAAGCGTATCCGATGGGAATTAACATTATTACGTACGCAATGACCCACTAATTTGAAACGAGTTCGGCGCTTCGCTTACGACGGAGCTTGGCCGCGTTGCAATAGAAAGATAAACCTTGAGCTCTGATACTTACCAAGCGGAACAAGAAACCGTCGAACTAATTCGCGCCAGTCGGCAGAAGATCGACGCGGAACTTTCGAAAGTCATCGTTGGCCAGAAAGAAGTCATCGAGCAACTACTGATCTGCCTCTTCGCAGGCGGTCACTGCCTAATCACCGGTGCTCCCGGACTGGCGAAGACGCTTCTGGTCAGCTCGATTGCGCAGATTTTCAAACTCGATTTTCGCCGCATCCAGTTCACACCGGATCTCATGCCAGCGGACATCACGGGCATGGAGATCTTAGAAGACCAAGGTGACGGTTCGCGGCGGATGCAATTCGTAAAAGGCCCCATCTTTGCCAACGTCATTCTGGCTGACGAGATCAACCGGACACCACCCAAGACGCAAGCTGCCTTACTGGAAGCGATGCAAGAGCATCAGGTGACGGCGGCCGGCGAGCGGCACAAGCTAGATGAACCATTCTTCGTACTTGCCACGCAAAACCCGATCGAAATGGAAGGTACTTACCCGCTGCCGGAAGCTCAGCTCGACCGCTTCATGTTCAACGTCATGATTGACTACCTGCCAGAAGACGACGAAGTCGCGGTGGTCATGTCGACAACATCCGCCAAGCCGGATCCGATCGAGCCGCTTTTCTCTGGTGAAGATGTGCAGCGATTCCACGAAGTTGTACGCAAGGTCCCAATCGCAGAAGACGTGGCTCGTTATGCGGTCAAGCTGGCTGCTTCAAGTCGCCCGGGACGTCCCGAAACACCTTCCTTCGTCAATGACTGGGTCAGTTGGGGAGCTGGATTGCGAGCCGCACAAACGCTGGTCTTGGGCGGTAAGGCTCGCGCGTTGCTGCATGGCCGTGCCCATGTCACCATCGAAGACATCCAAGCTCTCGCTCACCCAACACTGCGGCACCGCGTCCTAGTTGGCTATCGTGCGGAGGCGGAAGGCGTCACCGTGGACGACGTCGTCGATCGACTGATCAAGGAACGAGTGTGAATAGGTCGCATCGATGAACTCACCGCAAGACTACCTTGATCCGGCAGCGTTGATGAAAGTCAAATCGCTGCAACTGCGCGCGAAAGCGGTTGCGGATGGCTTCCAATCGGGTCTTCACCGCAGCCCTTATCACGGGTTCTCTGCAGAGTTTAGTGAGTACCGACAGTACTCATCGGGAGACGACCCCAAGTATTTGGATTGGCGATTGTTCGCGAGGTCCGATCGCTACTACATCAAGAAGTTTGAGGACGAAACCAATCGCCGATGTTACCTCTTGGTCGATCTCAGTAAATCGATGCAGTTCTCATCGATCGATTATGCCAAAGCCGATTACGCACGCACTCTGGCCGCCACCCTGGCGTACTTCTTGGCCGCTCAACGTGACAGCGTGGGAATGTTGCTGTTCGCGGACGAGATTCTGGATTACCACGATGCTCGATTTCGTCCTGGCCATATGGGCAGGCTGTTAGCCGCTCTCGAACGCACCGCCGAAAACAAGCATGCTGGACAGGAGACAGATCTTCGCAAACCGCTCAGTCAATTGGCGCGAACGGTAAATCGCCGTGGCTTAGTCGTGTTGATTTCAGACATGTTGGCAAGCATCGATTCGCTGCAAGACAACCTCAGCTATCTGAAGTCTCGCGGACATGATGTGCTGGTTCTACGAGTCCTTGATCCGGCGGAAGTCGACTTCCCATTCGAAGACGCCAACATGGTGCGTGACATGGAAACGGGACGCGACATTTACGTCGAGCCCACTCAGGCGCGACAGGCCTACCAAGAGAACTTCAATGCACATGAAGCGCAAATCGTGGAAATCTGTCAGAAGCTCGGCGCCGAGTACTCGCGGATGCTAACCAGTGATCCGCTGGAAACGGCGTTGTTCGACCTGATTCGCAGTCAGATGCAGCGTGGGCGAAAAGTGATGCGTAAAAATCGCGTGGGAGGCCGAGCATGAGTTTGCTATTCCCACTGTACGCACTCGGAGCTCTCGCACTCGCCGCTCCGATCATCTTCCATTTCCTACAACGCAAGCCACACGGTCAGCAGGAATTCAGTTCGCTGATGTTTCTGCAGGCGACGCCACCAAAGCTGACGCGCCGGAGCCGCTTAAGCGATTTGTTGCTGTTGCTCTTGCGGGGCTTGGCCCTGTTGCTACTCGCCGCCGCCTTCGCGCGTCCATTCTTACGGTCAACGACGTTGCTGAACCTTGATGCTCCATCTCGAAGCGTCGCACTGCTTGTAGACACTAGTGCCAGTTTGCGACGTGACGGCATGTGGGAAAAGCTGAAAGCGTCCGTCGATGCTGCCATCAAGGATCTTCGACCGACCGACCAAGTTATGTTGATCAGCTACGATCGAGATCCAACGACACAGATTAGCTTTGAAGCCTGGGAAGAAACGGAATCTGGTCGCCGACTCGCCTTCCTGCGCGAGCAAATCGATGGACTGCGACCCACTTGGTTCAGCACCAACTTTTCTGCTGCAGCCATCGAAGCCAGTGATGCGCTGCTTCAGCAGCGTTTGGTGGACGAACAAGAACAGCCTTTGCAAGTGATTGTGTTCACTGATCTTCAGAAAGGTAGCGACCTTAGCGGTTTGCAATCCTATCAGTGGCCCGAAGAGATCACCGTAGATACCCGGACCGTAGAAACTGAAAAGAAAACCAACGCTGCGATGCAGGCGTTGCCGCCGGAACCAAGCGACATGGATGCCACTCAGGTGCGAGTCCTTGTTCGCAACGCCGCAGACAGTGGGCAGGCCCAATTCCAAGTTCAATGGGATGCACCGAACGCTCGCCCCGTCGATGTGTATGTTCCACCAGGACAGACTCGTGTCGCTCGTGTTACGCAACCTCGCGGTGCAATGCAACTAGATCTGATTGGCGATGACCATGCCTTCGACAATCAACTGTTTGTCACTGAAACCGAAAGGCGGCAACAGGAGTTGTGGTACCTGGGCAATGATGTGGCCGACGACAACCGAGGCCTGTTCTACTATCTGCGTCAGGCCGCATTAGATACTCGCACGCGCCAGGTCGCCATCACTCGACTGTCCGATGCCAGTCGCCTCTCGACGGCCATTCCAGATCTCGTGCCGTTGGTTGTAGTCAACCGAGAGTTAACCAATGAATCGATGACAGCGCTACAAGGCTATGCGTCACGAGGCGGTCGTGTGCTAACCGTAGTCGATGAAAGGATGATCCGCGATTCGACGTCCTTGAATCAGTTTCTGTCGGCGTTGTTGGGGACACCGGATTTAGTCACCAGCAATTACGAGGGAGACAGCTATGTCATGCTGTCTCAAATCGATTTCCAGCATCCACTGTTCGCGCCGTTCGCAGACCCGCGGTTTAACGACTTCACCAAAATTCAATTTTGGTCGCACCGCGTGATTCGTAACGTTCCGGTCGACGACGGGACTGACGAC
>CAYQMZ010000434.1:0-2145 GCA_964418725.1 uncultured Pirellulaceae bacterium | reverse complement strand
ATTTTGGTCGCACCGCGTGATTCGTAACGTTCCGGTCGACGACGGGACTGACGACACTCAACTCCGAGTACTAGCGAGTTTCGAAGATGACTCGCCTGCGTTGATCGAAAAGACAATCGGCAAGGGCACAATCTGGGTCATGACGAGCGGGTGGCAACCCGCCGAGAGCAAACTTGCTTTGTCGACGAAGTTCATTCCGCTGCTGCATGGCTTCTTTGGTCAGTCGAGTACGCGGATCGACAGACTGGCTGACTATGAGGTGGGTGAACCAATTCCACTGAGCACCTTCGACGCAACAACGACCATCCAGACTCCAAGTGGTGAGACGATTGCGTTGGATTCCAATGCAGCAACCTTCGCGGATTCCAACGAGCCAGGAATCTATCAGATTCAACAAGGCGCCAAACGGTACAAAGTGGCCGTCAATCTGGCGGCAGCCGAGAGTCAAACCGAACGCTTGCTACCAGACCGCTTGGAACAATTGGGCCTTCGCTTGGGCAAGCAACGTTCGGTCGAAGACTTGGAATCCGAACAACGTCAAATGCGAAACAAAGAGCTCGAAGGAAAACAAAAACTGTGGCGATGGGGAATTGTCGCAGCGTTATTGTTCGTAGGTTTAGAAACATTGGTCAGCAGCCGTTCAGCCGTGCGTGTGAGTCCAGCCTGACGAAGTGAGTGCAAGACTTTTCGCGACGGCGAAGTACAAGTAGTTCGGTTTCGTGGCAAACGACAAAGCCAGCCGAACCAAGGCCAACTGAAGGCCGAAGAGAGATTTCAAGGATCAATACATGAGTTTGCTAGAACAAGAACTCGAATCCGTCGGCCGGAGATTCCGCAGACGCGAGTGGTGGCGCAGTGTATCCATCGTCTGCATCATGCTGGCGATGTTGGGTGTCGTCCTTCTTGTCATGCAGGTATCCACTCAATGGATGCATCCTTACACAGGGTGGTACTTGATCGGCGGCAGTATTGTCGGACTGCTCTTCGCTGCTTGTTCGTGCTTCGCACAGTTCCGCGATGAACAGTGGATCGCACAGCAAATCGAAGACCGCTACCCCGAGCTTGATCAGCGGCTCGTTACCACGTTGGACGAGGTCCGAAAAAATGACGGCAAGCCACTGGGCTACCTGCAGCACACCGTCTTTCAAGAGACGATCGCACACTCGTACCACAATCCATGGTGGAAGGTTGTCCCGGAGAAGACGCTCACGGCATTTCGTAGCCGAGGTCTGGCCGCGATATGCCTAATGCTGGCGACGGCGATTGGCCTGATGACTTGGCAGCCACCTGCAGATGCATTTTTGTCCGATACAAACTTCAAGAACGAGAGCCAGCTCACACCGGAAGTAGGTGATTACGAGGTCAAAGTCGAACCAGGAAATACGGAAGTCGAAAGAGGCGGCAGCCTGACCGTGGTTGCTCGGTTCGGAAAGTCGATACCGAAGGAAGTTACGCTTGTCGCACAGCAAACAGTAACTTCCGACGACGATGCAGATTCGACACCCACGGATATGGAATCCTTAGCGGTACCCATGTCACAGAGTTTGGATGATCCGCTCTTCTACGGCACCGTATCGGATGTCCAGAATGAATTCACCTATCGCGTCAACTATGGCGGAAACAAACAGTCAGAGACCTATCGCGTTACGGTGTTCACCTATCCGCAGTTAGTACGAGCCGACGCGCTGGCTGAGTATCCCAGCTATACGAACCTGCCGGAAAAACGAATCGAGGACACGCGTCGAGTGAGTGTTGTGGAAGGCACTCGCGTCACGTGGAGCATGCATCTCAACAAGCCAGGTATCTCCGCCAAGTTGGTACCCGTTGGCGGAGCGGACCCGATCCCGCTGCAGCTTGATTCAACCGATCCGCTAAATCACTTGGTATCGATGGATCTAACAGAATCCGGGACGTGGAAGTTACATCTGACAGATGCTGATGGTCGAGAGAATCGCGTGAAGCCGGTGATCAAAGCCAAGGTCACGCCGAACCTGGCGCCGAAGCTAAAGTTGGAACTTGCCCGCGATGTGCGTGTCTCACCGATCGAAGAGTTTCTGGTGAAGGCCACAGTATCAGACGACTACGGGCTAAAGGGCTACGGCGTCAGCTACACACTGGCCGATGAATCCCCCAAGGACTTAGTGC
>CAYQMZ010000433.1:1166-6788 GCA_964418725.1 uncultured Pirellulaceae bacterium | reverse complement strand
GTTTAGACGATGAATTCGGTTGAATGCTGTGGCCAGTTTTTGATCTCGTGTCGGATTCGGTAACAAGTCGCCCGCTAACTGATACGTCAAAAACTTGTCGTACGGCAGGTTGTTGTTCAACGCCCGAACCACCCAATCTCGGTAGGGCCACTGCGTATTCAATTTATCCGACTGATAGCCATAGGAATCGGCATAGCGTGCGGCATCCAGCCAAGCCGTCGCAAAGTGCTCGCCATAGGACGGTGAATGCAGCAACTCATCCACCGCCGCCGCGTACACCGACGTAGTATCATGCCCCGCGTCATCCAGGCTGCGTTGAAATTTTTTGATCTGATCAAGGCTAGGCGGCAACCCCGTGAGATCGAAAGTCACCCTCCGTAACCACCTGAGCGGTGCAGCCTCTTGCGTTGGCTCTTTACCGAGTGACTGCAAGTTGGAAAGAACGAAATGGTCGAGCTTCCGCCTGCACCAGGCTTCGTTTTCCACAGGTGGAATTGGTACATTCTTCGCAAGCCGCTGAAACGCCCAGTGGTCCGCATACTCCGCACCACTATCTATCCACGTCTTCAGAATCTGCTTTTCTTCTGCCGTCAACGCGAGCTTTGTTGCCGGCGGCGGCATGACGACATCTTCATCATCGCTGTAGATCCGATCCAACAGTTCGCCGGACTCGAACGCCGTAATCGCTTCTTCACTTCGCTCATCTAATCTTAAATCAGCTTCACGATTCTCTTCATCCGGACCGTGGCAGAAGTAGCACTTGTCCGAAAGGATTGGACGCACGTCTCGATTAAAATCCAGCGGCTCGCCAGACAAGGCTATCGATTGCAGACTGACAACGGACGTCACCATCAACAGGCAAAGTACGATTCGCGATTGTCCCATCATCCAATTCCGCCCTCCTGAATTTCAAAACTTACGTCGCGTCCCGCGAGGTCCACACACTAAGCAGAAAATTGTGGCTCACCCCAAGGACCTTACAAGCCTTGCGCCGCTGGACCGAAACTACGGTTCGCAACGGCGCCGAAACTGCAAATACATCTTAAACGACCGCAGAAGCACCTGCTTCAGCAACAGCATGGTCGTCTTCTACGGTAGAGCCGGAAACACCAATCGCCCCGATGATCGTCCCATCGTCTGCCGTCAACGGTACTCCACCAGGGAACGTGATTAGTCCACCATTGGAGTGTTCAATGTTGTACAGGGCGCCACCAGGTTGCGACAGTTTGCCCAGTTCACCAGTTGGCATGTCAAATGATTTTGAAGTACACGCCTTCTTAATCGCAATGTCGATACTACCTAACCACGCACCGTCCATGCGCAAGAATGCTTTCAAATTGAGCCCGGCGTCCACGACTGCAATGTTCATCTTCGTATTCAGCTCACCTGCTTTCTTTGCCGCCGCGTCGACAACAGCTTGAGCTAAGTCCGATGTGATTTCTTCGTTCTTGAGAGTAGCTTGCATCTGTCTTTACTTTTTCCTAACAATTTGATGACGCAAGTGTGCCAACTCGCACACTCGTCGATTCACTGGACATTATTCATCGATGTCCGTTTGGCGTCTTGCAGATTCGTCGCAGCCTTTTGTAAAATCCTCGCATGGACGAAATTGACGGCAAAATCTCCAAATGGCAGCATCAGTTCTTTCGCTCCATTCACAGTCCGCTCACGTTAATGGATTTATTCGAATTCCTTCCGCAGGCGTACGTGTACGTGAAGGACTTAGAAGGACGCTACCTGAAAGCGAATCGCGTCGTCTGTCGAGTTGTCGGCGTCAGTAGCGAAGCAGAAGTGATCAGTAAGACGGATTACGATTTCTTTCCGCCCGCCGTTGCAGCGCAGTACATCGAAGAGGACCGCCGCGTTATTTCATCGCGCAAACCACTGACCGACCAAGTTTGGTTGGTTCCAGATACGAACGGGGTTCCCCAAGTCTATCTGTGCAACAAGATCCCGTTGTTCGATCGGCAAGAAAACGTCATAGGGATTGCCGGCGTCAAACGACCGTACGAGCAAACAGCAAATGCGACGACTGGTCACGGCAGGTTGCTGAAAGTTGTCCAATTTGTCACATCGAATTACGGAAAAGAAATCGTTGTGGCAGACTTGGCAGAGCAGGCAAACTTATCGGCAAGTCAGTTGCATCGCGAGTTTTCGAAGCTGTTTAGCATTACTCCAAACCGCTACATCCGAGAAGTTCGCGTGGGTGTGGGGCGACACTTGCTCGAATCAAGCGAGATGTCGATTGCCCAAATCGCGCGTCATTGCGGCTTCTATGATCAGAGTCACTTTTCGCGGCAATTCAAAGCTTCGACCGGGCTATCTCCGTTGGACTACCAAAAGCGATACCGCGGAACGAACGCAGACTGAACGCCTTTGGGCCGACTTGCACGTTGCCCTGCTCCATACCGCAGCTGATCTCGCGAATTGCTGATTCGTGTCATGGCGAGAATTCAGACATTCAACCGTTCAATTGCTCTTGAGCACATTGCAAGCAGGATTCCCTGCTCGCAGTCGCTTGATTCCCGCGGGACTGATCGCCGTTCCAACAATAAATAGATGTTCAAGCTGCCGTGCCTCGACAAGACGGTCGACGGCTGCATCCGTAATGTGCGGCGAACTGAATTGAAGTCGCGTGAGCTTCTTCAGCTGCATCACACGTTCGAGCCCGTCTTCGGAGATTGCGTCACCGGCTAAATGGAGCGTCTCGATATCCGGCACACTGTCTAGGAACCAGAGATCCTCGTCGGCAATTGGCCATTCACCTAGGTTCAACACCACTCGACCGTCTTCTTCCTCGAGGACACCGAGCATCGTTAGCGACTCGCGCACTCCACGATTTTGATCAATGCCAAGCACACGCACCGCGTCGCCGAAGCGAATATTACAGATGTTGATTCGCAGCGATTCGAGCTTCGTCATCTTCGACAGGCATCGCAGTCCCTCGACCGTGATCGCCGTGTCGTTCAACGAAAGCGTTTTGAGCTCCACTAAATCCTGAAGCTTGGCCAGCCCCGCATTCGTTACCTCGGCTGAATCAAGCTGAAGAAGCTGTAGGTCTTGATGACTAGATAGAAATCCCAGCCCCCTGTCCGTCACTCGCGTACCATTCAGCGACAATTCAATTAGTCCCTCAAGGTTTCGCAGGTAACCGGCTCCTTCGTCAGTCACGGCTGTATGGTTCAGCCAAAGTGACTGAAGCGAGCTTAGCTGCGAGATCACTTCAACGGTCTCGCCAGTGACCTGAGTCCGATCCAACGAGAGATACCGTAGACCTCTTAGCGAGAGTAAGCACTCGTTGAAGGAGTCGCTGCCGTATTGGCTATCAACAGCCAGAGTCCGCAGCGACGAAAGATCAGACAGATACTCTGCGTCCTCATCGGTAAGTTCCTGCGTGACTCGCAGCGTTCGCGGCGTAGCCCTTCTACCGACAACGGCTCGTTTGCAAGTGTGGTACCAGTCCGTAGGTGCGCGTGGCAATACGCGGGACATCGCGACGCCTGTATTCGATGACCACAAGAGCTGGTGAAACTCATGGACTTGCGAGGTTGGCACCCAACCGACCAACATCCCTTCAGGCCCCAGGGATCTCATTTGATTCAAATCGCATTCTTCCTGCGCCCCCAAATGCCCACGCTCCAGTAGGTGTCGAACGGCCGCACGTTCTGTTGCCTCGGCTACGATTCGACATCTCAGCCATCCCAACAGGCCGCAACCCACGAAGACAAGAACACACATCGTCGCCAGACTAAACCGTGGTCTTCGCATATTCACACCAAAGGCTTTGAGATCTGGATCGACGTGACGCAATGCCGCAGATGTGGCTACGCGGACGAATCATCCATCTAGGTACGGCACAGGTTTGGCTCACCAAGCCATAGGCGTTACGATATGGGCCAGTTGAAACGTCTCAAACCCCAAGAAGTTCCCTCATGCGCAATTTCTTTTCCGCATCCATATTCCTCCTGCTCCTGGCCGTCGGCGGGTCCGCCACTGCGAAGACTCCGAACATACTTTTCATCTTCAGCGACGACCACGCACCACACGCGATCGGCGCCTACAACGGTTGGTTAAAAGACGTCAATCCGACGCCCAACATTGACCAACTAGCTCGGGAAGGCATGCTGTTCGAGAATAGCTTTTGCACGAATTCGATTTGCGGTCCTAGCCGAGCCGTGATCATGACAGGCAAACACAGCCACAAAAACGGCTTCATGAACAATGGCAACGTGTTCGACTGGAAGCAACAGACGTTTCCTAAGATCCTGCGAAAGGCAGGCTACACCACGGCTATCTATGGAAAGTCACATCTCAAAGGGAATCCCGTCGGCTTTGATGACTGGAAGGTTCTTCCGGGGCAAGGGCTTTACTACAACCCGGACATGAAGACGCCGAAGGGAATGAAGCGGATCGAAGGTCACTGCACTGACATCGTGACCGACCTAGCAGTCGAATGGCTGAAGACAGGTCGGGAAGGCGACAAACCGTTCGTATTGATGGTGCAGCACAAAGCACCGCACCGAAATTGGATGCCCGCCAAACGACACTTGCACCTTTACGACGATATCGAGATCCCCTACCCAAGCACACTTTTCGACAAGTGGCACGACAATGCTCCACCGGCTCGGTTTCAAGAGCTTGAAATTGATCGGCACATGCACCTGAACTTCGACCTATTCGTGGATCTAACGCCGGACTTCGATGGCGAATCGATCAAGGGTCGCATCGACAAATCAGCCTGGCGGAACATGAAGCGAATGTCGCCGGAACAATTAAAGGTATGGCGAGCCGCTTATGGCCCTAAGGACGAATCGCTGCACCGCCAAAATCCTCAAGCTGACGACTTGGTTCGTTGGAAGTTTCAACGTTACGCCAAGAACTACCTCCGCTGCATCAAAGGGGTCGACGAGAGCGTCGGCAAGTTGAGGAAAACGCTGGAGGAACTAAACATTGATGACAACACGGTGGTCATCTACTCGTCTGACCAGGGCTTCTATGTCGGCGACCATGGCTGGTACGACAAGCGATGGATGTACGAAGAGTCGCTTAAAATGCCATTCATCGCTACCTGGCCGGGTGTGACGAAACCGGGCTCGCGATGCACGCAGATGATCCAAAACCTGGACTACGCCGAAACGTTCTTGGATATGGCTGGGGCAGAGATCCCTGACGACATGCAGGGAGAATCCTTGGTTCCCTTGTTAAAAGGTGAGCAGCCAGCCGACTGGCGAAAGAGCATCTATTACCACTATTACGAATACCCCAGCGTGCACATGGTTCCGCGTCACTACGGCGTCCGAACCGAAACTCACAAGCTGATTTACTTCTACCAGTTCGACGAATGGGAATTCTACGACCTGGTCAACGACCCGGACGAATTGACCAACCAGTACGACAACCCCGAGTACGCAGCCAAAGTTGCTGAATTGAAGGCCGAATTGACGCGACTTCGTGAGTTGTACGACGACGACAGCGACGTGCAAATCAAACCCAAAGAGTGGCAGGTCGAGATGCGAACAACGCAGTCGATCAACAACTAAAACGGGCTCGATCGTTCGAGGAACTGAGCGCCCGGCTAGTCCGGGCGTTTTTTTTCGGTTTCTTTCAATTTCTGGTTAAGGG
>CAYQMZ010000433.1:0-1156 GCA_964418725.1 uncultured Pirellulaceae bacterium | reverse complement strand
TCAATCGGTTACTAGCTGAGCGGATCAAGCCAAGGTCTCAATTCCTGTGCACAACCGATGCTTCGATTCGCTTCCAACACCGAGATAAACAGAATTTAATGATTGGGGGCAATCGTCGTGCGAGTCCACAAATGCGTGATCGCATTACTGCTGGGTTCCATTCTGCCCCTATGCGCATTCGGCCAGGAAGGTGAGTCGCAAGTCTGGGAGTCGCAGAAACGCGTCGAGTTCGACTTTGGCGACAGTCTATTGCGACTTCGCAACGACCACGAACTTTTCGCATTTGCCACCGGCGCCCCGACGGAATGGTCTGTAGGCGACGAAAACCAGGAACCCATTCTAATCACGGACCCGATCACCACGGGCGTGACTGCGATCAACGCGCCGCCTCCGTACGCCACCGCCAGCGCGGTGGCCGAATACTACGTCAGTATGGACGAGTTTGCGGGTACGGCAGAGCTAGTGAATTCCGTGGCTGGCACGGCGACGATTGCTGACAAATTTGATCCAACGTTGGTGGCTGTCTCTTGGGGTTCGCATACGTCCTCGATCGAGTTTGGCGAAGAGATCAGCCAAGGCGTCATCGACTGGAGCCCCGCGATCCATGTCGGCACGGGAGGTGGAGCCTATGTTTCCTCACACGATGTGATTGCCATTCACGATCCAATCGTTGTTTGGACGCGGGGCGAGGACGGCCAACTGGAGGAGCCAACGAAAGTCTTCGAACTCAATGCGAGATTCGACTCTAACACTCGTTTTCGCTGGAATGAACTTCGCAGAATCCAACAAGGCGTAGATGGCCCGGAAATCGTCATCGACGAAAACGAGGGACCGTTCCTGGATGCTGGGCCGCGTGGCTCCGGCGAGTTTACGCTATCGGTGCAAAGCGACATTGTGCCAGTCGAACGCCAGGGAAACATCTCGATCAAATTCCAGGACGGCATCGTTACGGAAGCGATTGCGACCGGTGTTTTCCAAGATCTAGCCCCGGGCGAAGTCGCCCCAATAGACAACCCGCGACTTCCAGATGTTGGCTCGCCGGCCGTCATCGGATCACTTCTTGCCGCCAACGCTGAAGATGCTGGAGACCGATTCGAGTTGGCGCTGAACACGACGCAGGACTCCACCATTACGGACGTCGCCGCGTGCTCCGACG
>CAYQMZ010000432.1:0-6789 GCA_964418725.1 uncultured Pirellulaceae bacterium | reverse complement strand
GGATTCAAGTTGTCGGCTCAGCATATTGAGAAAGACATCGACTTCGCGCTCAACGCCGGTGCGGACTATATCATTCTGGATGGTCGCGGCGGCGGCACCGGCGCCGCACCACTCATCTTCCGGGATAACATTTCGGTTCCGACCATCCCCGCACTCGCGCGGGCACGACGACACCTCGACAGTTCGAACAAGTCAGACGTGACGCTCATCATCACCGGCGGTATTCGCACTCCGGCCGACTTCGTAAAAGCTCTAGCACTCGGCGCGGATGGTGTTGCGTTGGCCAATTCAGCGATGCAGGCCATTGGTTGTGTGGCTGCGCGGATGTGCAACACAAACAACTGTCCCGCCGGAATCGCGACTCAGCAAGAACATTTGCGCGAACGCTTGGTCATCCAACCTGCCGCGGAACGTCTCGCGCGATTTCTGGCAGCTTCCGTTGAACTGATGCAAGTATTGGCGAGAGCCTGTGGTCACTCGCACTTAAACCAGTTCTCGCAAAACGACATTACGACATGGAAGAAGTCCATGGCCGAGCTTACGGGAATCGCCTTTGCAGGTGACTCGCAATAGCTCAGGAACGACAAACTGACACAAAGAGGGGCGAATGATATTTGCGAGAATTGGCGCAGCTCTCTACATCGTTTGGGGCGTGCTCCACGTTGTCGCGGCTCAAAAGGTTTATGCCTTGGGGCAAACGCTTGAACCGGGAATGGTCCAAGGCCGAATCTATCAGAGCGCGTGGAACCTGCTGTTCTTCGCGATCTTCGGCATCGTAGTGGGGCTGGTATGCAATTGGCGCAACTCAAGGCTTGGCTACTGGCTCAATCTTGTAATGGTGAGCGTCGGCGATATCGGTTTCTTATTGACGATTGTTTTGCCAGGCTACTTGCCGCTTTTCCTAGGCCTGGTAGGTCCGATTGTGTGGCTGGTGGCTTTGGCGTTTTCGACCAAGGGCATTTTGAACACGGCACGTAAGAGTGTTCCTTCTCCCGCATCGGCGTAAACCACAAACAACTAGAAGTACATATGTCACAACGAATTCCGATCTGGGTACTTCTGATGCAGATTGTTCTCATCTTCATCATGCTAGGTCAAGCGTATCTCTGTTTCTTCGATCACAAAGAATGGGCTGCCGCTGGCATTTCCGTGGAAGGCAACCCAAGCCTGAACATCATCTACGAAACCGGTTCGAGATTGCTCGTGATGGTGGTTGCTTCGATCTACGTCATCATCACTCAAAACGCGAGGCAATGGCTGGTCGTTCTGTTGATGAACGTCGTTCGAGAGGGGCAGGAGATGTTCATTGATCCTTTATATCCTGTGGCGAACGCGCCAGCCTCGCCGATGATGGATTTCGTAATACACGTTTTGATCGTCGCCATTGAAGTGGCTGCTTTCATCGCGGTCTTAAGAATTGCAAGGCGAGAAGATAAGGCTGCGCCTGCTGCGGTCGCCAGCCCCTCATGACTTGACGAATAGAATCGAATGTAGACACGGATGAAGCGTTTTGAAATAGCTCGCCATCGCAGAACGGAACCGCCGTCCAAATCGATGTGCAACGACGTGTTGCGTTCGCGTGGCGAGTTCGAAATGAACTACCTGTAGGTGGATTACGGTTCTCTCCGTGCTGTAGTCGGCAGAACGATCCACAGTTCGCCTTAGTCGCTTCAAAGGCTTCGTTCTTACATACGCGCTCAGAACATTGCCCAAGCAGGACAGTTCTGTCACTTTTCGACCTTTAAATGCACGACCTCGACCGTGACTCTGCTTGAACGCTCCGAGATACTCGTCGGTAAATTGACAACTTTGGTAGTGATGCATCGGAAACAAGAACACCGAGCGAAAACCACCCATCAAAAAGGGTAAATAACTACAGAATGGCAAAAACGCGAATCTATTGGACACTAACAATCATCGCTTGCCTTGTCCTGGGTGCATCAGGTGTGGCAAACCTTTTGAGAGCGGAAAAACTTGTCGAGTCGGTGACATCGCTCGGCTATCCGTTGTATCTAACGCAAATCCTTGGCGTGGCGAAAATCTTAGCGGTAGTGGCTTTTCTTAGTCCAAAGTGGCCGATCTTGAAAGAGTGGGCGTACGCTGGCGTGACATTCGATTTGCTCGGTGCGTCTGTGTCTCATGCCTTCGTAAAACACTCGTTCGCGGAAATCATGATACCGCTTGTGATTTTGCTCATCGTGATCGGATCGTTCGTAACACGACCACCTGACCGGCGAATTGTTTCGACGTTGTCCGCTTCGTAACACGGTTTACTCAACGCTTCCCCAACCAATCGAACGAATCTATGAAAAACGCAATCCTGATTCTGTTTCTTTCGTTGACTTGTACTGCATTTGCACAAAACCAAAGAGACGCTCGGCTATCCACCGGATCGAAAAAGGCAATCACAAGTCTGGACAAGGAAGAACACTTGCTGGACGGTATCAGTTTCACTTTTCAATATCAAAACGCTGGAGCTATCGATATCGCATTTGCGGACGGCAAACTGACCTACAAGTGGATTGCTGGAAGAAACGCTGGAGAACCAGCCAAGACACTACCGTACAAGTCGCGGAAATTAGATTCCGCCATGTACATGGTGAATTGGCACGAGCCTGATACGAAGAACTTCGTGACTGCTGTTTACAACCTCAAGAACAACACGTGTGCGGTGTCCGTTATATCGAAATACGGCAGCGATAAACCCTTTCTAGGTTTTCAAGCAGGAGTCATTGAGCACGTCCGAAAGAAATAGTCGTATCTGGCCTGCTCAGTCCCGCTGGTCAAACATATCCTTCAGCTCTTTGCGGATCGATTTGCTGGCGTCGGAAAGATGATCGTCCTTCTTGTCCTTGATCTTCCTCGACAATTTCTCGAATTGTCGAGCCTGCTTGATGTTTCCCAGTTGTAGATGAATCATGGCGAGTAGGCTGTAGTCGATCGCCAGCTTTTCCGGAATCAGTTCTAGTGTCTCAATCGCGAGCGAGAACTCTTCGCGACGGTAATGCATTGATGCAAGCGTCCGTTGGTAGTCGGGCTTGGGAAATGCCTCCACTGCGTCATTCAGCAGTTGCAGCTCGACATCAACTGTCCGCGGCGAACTCTGATTTATGAATCGTCGAAACAGAAGGCGGTTGATACTCGAAGCATACTCCTCCGTCATTGCAGGCTTTTCCATTGCGACCGCGAGCCGAGCCGCCTCATTTTCCTTCACAAACGATGGTAAGAATGGGATGGATGCAGGCGATGTCTGTCGCAACATCGAGGCTGCCACATAGATTTGAATGCGTCGCATTGTCGGTGAAGACTCCCTTGCGGCTTCGAGTTGACGGACTCTGTGGATGAGGGCAGCGTACCAATGTCCTTGCTTACGCGCTCGTTTCGCCAAGTCTCCGTGCCATGCGGGGTACGGCGTCTCCACGTTGGACGGCGTAATACGGCTGTATCTGGAATCCGGTAGATCATGTGATGAGATGTTCCAAACTACGATGCCGGACTTGACTCCCGCAGCAATTTGATTTCCGTTGGGATTGAAACGCACTGAGTAAACTCGAACGCTCTGGGTGTCGAGCTTGAGAAGCTGATCCCCCGTCGTTGCATCCCAGAGGCGAACCGTTCCATCCCCGCCACCAGTGACGACGCGG
Source organism: uncultured Pirellulaceae bacterium (assembly GCA_964418725.1). Taxonomy (GTDB): domain Bacteria; phylum Planctomycetota; class Planctomycetia; order Pirellulales; family Pirellulaceae; genus CAYNJG01. The sequence continues at coordinate 3,145 of CAYQMZ010000432.1, read as the reverse complement.
TTTCCTTTCGGTGATATGTCAACGCTACGAATGTCATCCGCATGGCCGATCAACTCGCATAGCAATTCGCCACGACGCAGATCCCAGATCCGCCCAACCTTATCGCCGATCGATACCAGTCGAGTTCCTGTGTCGTTGAACCTGACCTCCGCCACTCGGTTTTCGTATTGCTGAAGTCGTAGAGTCTCTTCGCCGGTAGCAACATCGAATATGACAAGCTCACCGTCGCGATCACCTACGGCAAGCAGTGAACTATCCGGACTCAAGGCAACGGCGGTCGCATCGTTGTTGATTGCATCGAAACTTCGAATGAAGGCCGGGTGAGTGGGCAATTGGCTTCGCTTGCGGCGGCTTACTCGCTCTTCGGACAGATCGGTCAGACGAGCTGGTTTCAACAACGTCGCTCGGTCTTCATCAGCGATTGCTAATAGCTGGCCATCTTTGCTTAAGCTAAGACATTTGATCCTGCCATTTCCGCGGACGTAGGAACCCACCACCTCGCCGGTGTGGCGGTCCCAGACTTGAATTCGCCCTTTGTCGCCGCAGGCCAAGATTTGGTCAGCATCAACTGAGAAACTAGCCTGATTGGGCACAGCTTCCTCCCAGCTAAATTCTCGCACAACCTCAAGCGTTTCCGTGTCGAGCAGTTGGGGACGGTCGTCAATGCAGGCCAGTAACCAGCGTCCGTCAGAGCTGAAGGCAAGATGCTGACATGATTCATCGACTTTTTGAGTGTAACGGTGACTACCGGTTGTCCTGCCGTCCCACATGATCGTCGAATGATGGCCGACGGAAATCATGCGATAGCCGCCCGGGCCAACGTCCATGCCCATGATTCGAGTGTCATGTCCGAGCCGTTTTTCGAGTTGCTCTCCAGTGTCGACATTCCAGGTACGCAACGTGGCGTCTGCACTTCCGGAGATTAGCCGCAACGCGTCAGGACAAAAAACTAAGCGGCCTGGTCCGCTTGTATGACCACGCAATACGTTCGCCAACGTGACGCGAAAGCGGTCAACATGAGGCTTCTTTTTCCACTCGTCGTAGCCCTCCGAGCTCTTGAAATGGTCCAGCGTGTAGAACTCAATTTCGCCGTTGCGACGCCCCACTGCGAATCCACGTCCGTCTGGACTGTAGGCGACTGCTTGCGATTCTCCCGTTTCCAACTTGGCTAAACGTTTGCCATCGGCTGTTCTCCAAAAACAGACGGAACCGTCTCCGCCGACTGAGATCAAGTGTTCGCCGCTGGGATGAAACGCAATGCCATTGGCATCTTTGTTGTGACCACGCACCGTCCAAACGTCGTTGCCCTCCGAGTCTAGTAGCTTGATTTGTCCGTCTACGTCGGCAACCGCGATAGATTGTCCGTCCGGAGAAAATCGAATTGCGTCGACCTTGGTTTTGTTTTTCTTATTCGCCCAAATTTGCGCGCCGGTGGTGACGTCGTGTAAGAACAGGTGCCCTTTGTCACTGATGGCGAAAGATTCTCCTTGAGGATGCAATTCGAACGCAATGTGCTCGCATTCCGTACTAAACGACGCTAGAGCCTGCCCAGTTTTCGCGTCGCTGATTACAACCTGGCCGTTCGAGCCAACCGTAACGAAGCGTTTTCCATCGGGCATGAAACGAACATCGCGCAGCTCATAGTCGGCGTGAACCTGCAGATAACCGCCGCGAAAGTGACGTTTAGCCAGCCACCATTCGCTTTCACGATATTGAGTCGGAATGAGGTCTAGGAAATCGTTCGCTGCTTTGACTTGGTTGTCCTCCCACCGAGCCCAAGCTAGATGATAGTTCGAACGTGCCAGCGTCGCTTCGGTTTTGTGCTGGGCATCGGTCGCCAAGTCTGCAATATCCCGAAACGCGAAAGCAGCGTAGACGGCTCCCACGAAGGTCGAAACCAAAACGGCGAGCAAGATGACGAGTAGACTTGCAACGATCGGCTGGCGACGTGCCCAGATAAATACTCTTTCGACGGGCGTGACGCGTCGAGCCTGAATCGGGCGATCATTGAGGAAGTTGTCCAAATCGCCGGCCAATTGACTGGCTGTCGCGTAACGTCGCCGCGGGTCCTTCTGGATCGCTCTGGTAACTATCACTTCAAGATCGCGTGGAATTCGATGCTCCAGCGAACGCAGCGGGGGCGGATCGATATCGCGGATTTGGTTCAGCAACGACATCTGATCGTTGGAATCCAGAGCCGGACGCAACGCCAAGAGCTCGTACAGCGTCACGCCCAGCGAATAGACATCGCTTCGCGCGTCGCATTGGCCACGAAATCGTTCGGGAGCCATATACCGCAGCGTCCCGACGACGGCCCCGGTTTGGGTGAGCGAGTTGTCGTCGGTCTTCACCAATCCGAAATCCGCCACCCAAACCCTGCCACTCTTGTCCATCAGCAGATTCGCAGGTTTGATGTCGCGGTGAATGATCAGTTGGTCGTGCGCATGAGCAAGAGCCTGAGCGACCTGAATTCCGATATTTGCGACGGAACGATAGTAGCGATGTATCTTCCTTGCGTTCGGCCTTGATCCTACTTGCAAATTCGATCCTGTCTCAGATGTGCGTCCGTTCTCGACCGAGCTCGAACTGCCGTCGGCAACCTGGGCATCGTCATGACGGAGCGCGCTAGTTGTCTTGGAATCCCGCTCGCTTCCAAACAACTCGTTCGCCAAAGCGGTCGCTGTCGGATCCACTTCGCCCATGCCTGTCGTTGCACTTGTTGAGCTGGCTGCGGTCTTCGACACGTCTCTCACCGCAGCAATAATTTCGGTCAGCGGGCAACCATCAATGTATTGCATTGAATAAAACAACGTTCCGCGGGATTCGCCAACGTCGAATACCGGAACGATGTTTTCGTGATGCAGTCGAGCGGCCGAACGGGCTTCTCTTCGAAACCGACTCTCAGCCAATTCATCCTGAAAACTGCCGCGTTGTAAGACCTTCACGGCAACGCGTCGACCGAGTGACAACTGTTCTGCTTCGTAAACGACTCCCATACCGCCGCGCCCGGCAACACGGGAAATAGCGTAATCCTCGATGTCCGGAAGCGACTGTTCGGTAGCTTCACCGGCCGACTTCGGCGTATTTTGGAGTTGCGAAAAGAGTTGCTGTTCGCTCGCCTTTTTGTCCGCATCTAAAAGGTCAA
>CAYQMZ010000431.1:0-6803 GCA_964418725.1 uncultured Pirellulaceae bacterium | reverse complement strand
CCTTCACAGTGGCCCGCAGTTTCGTCGACGGAGTTGTGCCGCTGAGAAAATAGCTCAATTTCGAAGCGAATCGCTGTTCCGGTGTCAGTTCCTCTGAATTCAAAATCAAGAATTGCGGCGAAACTAGAATCGCAACAATCCCCTCCTTCAACGCCTCGATATCGCCCTCCTCTGCTGCAAGCTTGTGGACCTACGACACGATGTCAGCTAACTCGCCGGCTTGTACAGGTCGCCGCCATGCGCGTTCTGCAATGGGTTCGAGGACAGTAAGTGCCTGCTCAGCAGTTGGCGTCTCGCCAATAAGCGTGGCTTGCCTTTCAGTTGGCCACGACTCAAAAATTGGTCCTTCAACAACAACTCCCAAAATCCTTGGCCGCGGTCCCATCCAATAGTCGACCCAGTTGTGCCAATCATCAGGCTTTCGTTTTCGACCGTTTCGCGTCGCCGGAAAAGTGGCTACTAATTCCCGGTAACGATCAGGATCATTCTTCTTCAGATACTTCGGTGTGATTCGGTTTTGGAATTTGAAATTCCCATTTCCGATCAATCGCAGCCCGTCCGTTGGGTTTTGCAACTGGACTCGCGTTCCTGCAGCCAACCATTCGGTGACTTCGATCTCTTTGACCGTTTCGTCCGGTAAATCGAATGTGCGTTGGCGATCTCCCATCACGAGCTTTAGTTGAATCGGGTCATCTTCATAGATCCCCGTATCCTCTGCGTCATAGATGCCCCGATCTTTTCCGACGCATCGGATGTTGATTCGATAGAACCCCGTCGCCGGCACTTCTTTTAGCTTTTTGAAATAGGCGAACCTTCTGGGGTCCAGAAAATCAAAATGCTGCTTGGTTCCGAATCGCTCTCGTCGCCGAATGTTTTGCGATGTCGTCGATTCAAATATTTCGTTCGGTTGAATCTCATAGCGACGTGTTTGCGGGCGATCTCCACTTAAGATCGTCGCATCGACAATATTCCGTACCGATCGAATGTACTGTTCCAAATGAAAGTTGCTGAATCCAAGCGTTTCGGCATCCGTGTCGAAGCCGTGCTTTCGCGAGTCACCGATCAAGTTGTCCGTGGGAAGATTCGTCCCCACATCCTCAATCATCAAGACTTCACGGATGCTGTTTTCGAACTCGCGATTGTTCATTCTGCGAGGACGAAAGTTGGGACGCGATTCCGTGCTTGATTGGCTGAAGCGTTCTAAGCTTTGACGCAAATACGCTGTCAGGTTTTTCCGATCTTCGGACGACAACGTGCTGTCGTCTTCTGGTGGCATTTCGCCCGCCTTCACGCGATCCAACGTATTTAACCAGAGTTTCAACGTGTCGCGGGAAGGCGTCGTGCCCAAGGTCGCGATGGCAAATTCCCCCTCGGGCTCTACCCCTCCGTGACAGTCTGCACAGTGCTGCTGAAGCAGTTTCGGATTCGCGCTGGCAACCAACGGAAATGCCACGACAATCGCGCAGAAAGTAATCCAGAATCGCATGCTGTGAAAACCTGTCAAAGTTGGAGCGAAGCAAGCTAGAGACAGAAGAGCGGCGTTCTTTCTGCTACTGCAAATCGAACGAACCCGTACTGAGATTGAACTTATCTCGCTCGATGCCAAATCGCTGCATCAAGGTGACATACAGATTGCACAGCGGCATGTTGTTGCCGCTCACGTCGCGTGCATCCACATGCCCCTGATGCTTAAACCCACCGCCAGCGACCAGGATTGGCAAGTCGCGATTCGAGTGCGTGCCTCCGTATCCCATACCACTTCCGAATAGCACGATCGTATGATCCAGCATAGAACCATCCGCACCAGGCTCTTGGATCGAATCGAGTTTCTTCAGACAACGCGAAAGCCTTTCAACCTGAAACGATTCGATCGCCACTAGTTCGGACGTGACGTCCTCTTGCTTGCCGTTGTGCGTGCAACCGTGATAGCTACGATTGACGCCATCAATATCCGTGTATTTCAGTTCTGATGGAAACTCGATGCTGGCGACACGGGTCAAATCAGTTTGGAACGAATATGCGATCATGTCAAAAATCGCGTCGTATCGATTCTCGATTGTCACGTCGCCCACAAAGTGGTCCGAAATATCGAAAGGCGGCTTATCTTTGCCTAACCACATCTGCCGACTCTTGAGTGAGTTTTCTAGCTCGCGAATCGACGTTTGAAACTGATCAATCTGATCCCGGTCTCGGACGCTACTCTTCTTTAGTAAACCAGAGAATTGGCCGCCAACGGTATCCAAGATGCTTCCATCTCGCTCCAGCATTTTCCTTCGCTGATGCTTTTCCTGGGCAGTCAGATTTAGAAAGAGATGATCGAACAAATCCTGTGGATCGGTAATCGGCAACCGCTCCACACCGTTTGCCGTCCAACTCATGCGGATCCCTGACTCCAGCGACGCACCTACCGAAGGAAAACGAACTTGGTTGCCAACGTGCCGCGCGAAAAGTTGGTCGAGCGACATGTTCTTTTCGGCAAACGATTGTGCTTGGTCCGGCAGCACGCCGCTTAGGAATGAAATCTCTCGCCCATGCCCACTGACCATACCGTGGTCCGTGTGCGACACCACCGTCATCCGATCCTTCAGCCACTCCAGCGAGCGAAGCGTTGGCGACATGCTGAAGTCGCGACCGAAATCTTTCGGAAAGAAGTTGCTCGGATGCGCTCCGAAGGGATTGCCCACAACCAAGAAACGAGTGGGCACCGAGGATGCCGTTGAAACTGCGAGCCCCATGGACTCCAGCAACGGTAACGCCAACACGCCGCCGATGCCCTTCATCAGAGAGCGTCTTCCAATGTTCAGTGCCATGTTCGAACCTGCTTACGGGAACGCGTTGCGAGTCAACCGACGGATTCCACCGAGCAGAGTCTCGGTGTTAGTAAACTAAATCGGCTGCCGAAGGCCTCTAGTTTACAACGACACGACGACCAATTTGCATTCGAGGATCCCGGAAAGGTACGAAAACACGCGACGCACGGCCAGTGATTCGCCAACCGGACGCCCCGACGCGTAAGTAAGAAGCTGGCTGTGCCTGATCGCACAGCCTTCCACAACTTTGACGATGCCCCTGCTATTGCGTGTTCGGCACCACGCGTATGGCGTCAGGGAGCATGGGTGCAACCGAGGCAGCCGAAACCGTCAGGTCAGCATGTATGACGCGATAGGATGCTTCCTTGCCCTCTGGTCGATACCAAAAAACAATGCGTTCCTTTTCATTGAGCTTTGCGCCACGTCCGGCGTAGTGTGCTTCCGTATCTGCCGACAGCCCAGACACGAACGACAGGCCACGCGTCAATTTAATAACACGTTGCATCTGCTCCTTGTCGGGGCCTTCCTTTCCGATTCCCATCTTGCGGACAAACTTAGCGGCCAGATTCGACAGTCCAACCGTATCGATGCTATCGGGAAACTGCCCATCCTCAATATCACAAGCCATACGCAGCGAATCCAAGAAATCACTTTCATTGGCCGGAGTCACATCCATTTCGTTCTCTGACAACTCATAGCCTTCCGGTACATCCAGACTGAAGAGTGCGTCGTCTAGATCAACGTCAAACTCGTAGTGCGTCATCACAACTTTGGTCCGAGGAGGCCCAGGCATTGTTGACTCGATCCGCACTGGCAGTTTGCTGATTCGATCTGCCCACACTGTCATCGGACTCACGCCGTTGTCCACAACCTTCGAACCAAGTTTTTCAATTCTAATTTCCGGATCCGTACTGGCCCTATTCAGCAGCTCGCGCATTGCTTCGAATTGATTGCCGGACTTGCGGATCTGCTCGCGTTTTTCATCGGAAAGCCCAACCAGATTGAAGACCGTGGCTCGCTTGTTATGCGGATCGAGACCAACGATTTTTCCTTCTTCCCAATCCGAGATATTCACGTGGCCCTCTCCCAACTCCTGTCGAAAACGACCGGGTTCCAAGTAGTACGCTTTCATTTTTTGAGCCGGACGTCCCTCGACGGTAATCTCCATGTCGAATCGCGCCGTTCGAGCTTCCGAGAGGGATTCAACGACGCGTTCGAATGCATTGGCCGTACGTCCCGATTGCGAAAACCAGACGAGGCTAACTAGTAACATCGCCGCAACCGTCCATTGAGGTGCCTTGTATCGCATGAGTGCTTCTCCAAAACTACGGAATCCGACAGCTAAACGAGGTCCGCTGGTACCCACTTCATCAAACTCACGGAGTACCTTTCTGCGGAGCGACCGGACATGGTCTTCCTGAGGCGTGACATCGGCAGGGACTTGCTTGAAGAGCCTTTCCCACGATCGCTGCGGATTCTGATTCATTGTTCGTTACCTAGTTTCGACGACTTAGTCGCCACCGATTCATCCAGCGATTTAAGGAGGAGGCCTCGCATTTTTTCCAAAGCTCGGCTTAACGCGACACGTATCGTGCCAGGCTTTGCCTCCAACACCGAAGCGATTTCGTCGTGTTTTAACTCGCCAAAGAAACGCAGAGAAACAATCTTGTTTTCGCGCTCGGTCAATTGTTCCATCGCTCGATAGACAGCCTCCCAATCCGCCACTGCTTCTCTGTCTAACAACTGAGTGCTGATGTCGGCGTCGATGCGACCGACTCTTGCCGCGGCTATGAGCAACTCCCGCCGACGAATCGACTGCCGCAGGTGGGCGTTGATTTCGTTGGTCGCGATTCGATAAAGCCATCGTCGAAAGTCTTCTTCGGTGGAACCATGAAAGGTCCGAATGCCTCTTGCAACTTTCAAGAAGACATCCGACGCCACATCTTCCGCCGTGGCGCGCACCAGCAAACGGCGAACGCAAAACGCAAGAATCGACGGGTAGAAGTGGTCAAACAGCGAACCGAACGCTTCACGATCAGTCTTCGCCGCGGAAACCAAGTCATCCATCGAATCCGTCCGGTCATCGGGGCGGGTCGTGGTCATTTCATGAGTATCAATGCGCGAAACGCCGAAGTGTTACATCGCGTTCTGAAGAAACATTGAATGACGTGGGAAGGATTGGCTGCTATCAATCCCAGCCTCTTTCAAACCCAGCCCATTTGGCCGCTGTTTAACTCAATTCGGCGAGACACAGCTCCAGGCAGCGGATCAATTGTTTCGCGTCGTCCAGTGAGAACGGCATTGGGGGCCGAATTTTCAACACGTTGTGCCGTGGCCCATCTGTTCCGATTAAGATTCCTCGATCACGCATCCGATTTGCGATATAGCTAGTTTCGCGGTCGGCTGGCTCGAGCGTTTCGCGATTTCGAACCAACTCAATCCCAAGAAACAAACCACTTCCACGCACGTCACCGATCATTGCGTGTCGTGCTTTCATTTCACGAAATTGCGTCAGCATGAATTCGCCCACGTGCGACGCGTGCTCAGGCAAGCGCTCTTCAATCACGATATCTAAGACAGTCTTACCGACGGCCGACGAAACGGTGTTGCCTCCGAACGTGCTAAAGAACTCCATTCCGTTCGCAAACGAATCCGCAATCTCACGCGTCGTAACCAATGCTGCGATCGGGTGGCCATTACCAATTGGTTTCCCCAGCACAACAATATCCGGCGTCACCTGCTGCTGCTCGAAACCGTAAAACCATTTTCCCAGCCGACCGTAGCCTGTCTGCACATCGTCCGCGATGCAAACACCACCGGCCCCGCGCACATGGCGATAGACTTCCGCCAAATAGCCAGAGGGAAACATGATCTGGCCTCCGACGCTCGGACACGATTCGGCGATAAAGCCGCAAAGCTGACGTCCCGCTGCCTGGACTTGCTGAACGATTTTCCCCACGGCATCCGCATAAAGCCCGCCTGCGGTATCGGGTTTTTTGTGGCGTCCTCGGTAGACATCAGCTTGCGGGGCTCTGTGCACCCAGTCCGGTTTACCTTGCCCGCCCGGTCCATTGTGTTTGTAGGGACTAATGTCGATCAGCGAAGTGCTGTGCCCATGATATGCACCGTCCAGCACGATCAAATCCTTGCCGCCGCTATGTGCACGAGCCAACCGTAGTGCCAACTCGTTGGCCTCGCTTGCCGAATTTAGGAAGTAACAAACGTCCAACCCGTCAGGCATTGTTGCTGCCAAAGCCTCCGCGTACTCGACGACAGAATCTGACAGGTAGCGAGTATTCGTATTCAACCGACTCGCCTGCGAATGCAATGCTTCGACAACTCGCGGATGACAATGACCAACGTGAGGAACATTGTTGTAGGCGTCGATGTACTTCCGCCCCGTTTCGTCGTACAGATATTGCTTCCAACCTCGTACAACTTTGATCGGGTCACGGTAGCCCACGCTTAGGTTGGCTCCCATTCGCGACGCCCGTTTCGCGGCCGTCTCGCCCTTCGGGGATGAAGACTTAGGAAACAGCTCCTCTGGGATTCGCAGAATTAGATTCGGATCGGGGCAAAACTGACGCCACGTTTCCACACGACTACTCCGGCAGACTCCCGGAAAATCCGCCCCCATCCCCATAAGGTCTGTGATCAGTTGAAAATGCAGATGCGGTGGCCAACCTCCGTTTTCATCGGCACTCCCCAGGTCGGCAAAGACTTCTCCGGCAGCCACTTTCTGTCCGTGGACCAATGCGTCCAGACTGGACCTCGATAGGTGCCCGTAGAGAGAATAAAACGCGTCGTCGCAATCCGTCGTGTGCTTCAAAATTACCAGCGGACCATAGTCCAACGTCGCACGATTGTCGTTCAACAGAAACACTTCGCCGTCCATTGGAGCTCGCACCTGCGTCCCCGCGGATGCAAACAGATCCATGCCAAGGTGGATGGTCCGGTTTTCTCGTTCCGTGTCGCCCGTCGCGAACAGCTCGG
>CAYQMZ010000430.1:0-6814 GCA_964418725.1 uncultured Pirellulaceae bacterium | reverse complement strand
AACAGCGTCGTTGATTTTTCCAGCGTCAGACATTCGTCTCTCTTCAGGTGAATCGAAGCTCAACCGTGATTAAACGCGATAATCAGCTTATTTGCTACCTCGCTTGCTAGTCGAACGTGCTCGGGCTTTCGAAACCGGTCAAGAAAGCGAGGAATCGATGTTTCCGCCGGGGCGATAGGCCGATTCAGTGTTGGCCTCGCCGAGCTTGTAATTCCGTCGAAAGCGTGTTAGCGAAACAGATCTTCGACCTCCTTATCGATCGGTGTCCCCTCCGGAAGTTCCGATGGCAAGATGGCAGGCGCTATTGTGCGAAAGAAGTTCATGATGTTGGGAGTGCCGGCTTGCTGGCGTGTTGTAGCCGAGCCGTATCCGTAGGGCGGGCTAGGCGGCCGAGGCTTGTCCGTGAATGTCAAACGCGTGGCACCATTTAGCGAGGGAACACGCATGCGAACTTCCTGAAGTTCTTGATTTCCGCGTATGTGGAATACGTTTTGAGAATCCGCTTGGTTCTCTGCGGTTGTGATTACATGACCATCACGGGCGTCGAGGATGACTGTCTGAAGTTGGCGTTTCCCGGCCTGGTTTCGTTCAGGTTCGCTGCGACGAACGTAGACCAGAATGGGCAAGTCGCTGGCATAGTGTGTCGGGGAAACAAAGTTATTCAGCTTCGCGGGAACTCCCCACGCAGGTTCTCCTTCAGGGGTGATTGCATGGACTTCTAGATGGGTGAGTCGACCGGCCGGTGACTTGTATTTGATCTTGCCTGACTCGTCTCTTCCGTCCGTATTCTTGGCGAACGTAACGATCAGCAGGCCAGCTCGGCGCTCCACTTTGAAGTTGTTGATGACTTCTAGATCGCACGTTAGCGTTGCTTCCGTTTTCAGTGTGCCGTCAATTGTCGAGATCACCTGCAGCTTGTTCTTGCTCGGCTGGAACACAGCCAATTCGTCTTCGCTGATGAACGCGGCCTTCGCGTCCAGCGAAAATCGCCTGCTCCACACTTCCGTGTTGTGTCGGTCCAAAATGTCCATCAGTTGCAAGCGATGTGTAAGCAGTTCTTGTTGTTGCCCCTGTTGTTCTTCAGGTACCTCGACAACGTCGCGGTCAGGGCGAATGATCTCGCGCACGGTCGCATCGATGTCTTTGGGAAGATCGCCGGGGACGTCGTAGGCCCAGGCCAGCACATAACGACCTCGCATGCGTACGCGTTGGTTCTGCGGTGGAGCAGGGTGAGACTCAAATTCGGTTCCATCGAGTGTCGAGAACACGCGAACGTTTTTGTCACCCGACGCATCTTTCGAGCTGGGAGCGTGAACGAAGACCGTCTGAGCGTCTCCCCAGATTTCAGCATTGAGATCGACGTCGCTGCGTGACCAGATGACGTCGCCTGAAAGCGGATCTAAGCAAGTAAGGTCGCCATAACGCCGCAGAATGACCCCATATTCCGTGATCGGCCCCAGTGAAACCGGGCTGCGTCCGTTGCTGCCAGTTTCGATCGATCGAGTAATGCCCAGGCCTGTTGTTCGGCTTTGTCCGAAATAAATGCTTCGTTGCGAAGCTGTACGAGAATAGCCGTTGGTTTGGACGCCGCCGGTATCCTGCCAGAGCACGGCCTCGTTAATGTTGTTCTTGGACGCCAAGGCATTGACTGCGACGATCGACTCGCCCTTCATGGCGATGACATAGTGGCCATTGGTTCGCACTCGCAAATTGCGAGAAGAGACTTGTCCCAGAGACGTGTTGAAGTTTGCGATCGGATGGATGTGTCCCATGCTGTCGCGACCTTGAAGTGTCCTGGTAATTGAGTCGTAGACGAACGTCAGGCCGGGTGGTCCCAGGCTAACAGGCTGCTCAAGCGGAACTGGATACAGGCGGAGTAGCGTGTCGTAGGGTTGCGATCCGATGGTGCCAGGTATTGGGCTTGGTCGGGTATCGGTGAGCTTGCTGACTTCGACAGCGCCGTAATTCCAAGCGTTGGTGCTCTCTACGGATCGTCGAATGGCCTCGTTTTCGGTAGTCGCCTGCGCTGTGAATTCTCTTCCGGTCAATTCATCGGAGACCTGGACGCTTGCGAATTGCTCCGCCAGGCGGCGATAAGCTTCGGCGGCGGCGAAGTTCATTCCCGCGTTGCGGTAAAGGGTCGCCAAAATCGCGGTAGCCTGCCCGGCGATCTTCGGGGCCTTGCTAGATGTCAGACGCTTCAGTCTGGCTTCTGTGATTGCCGTCGTTCGAGAATCGCGAACCCGTTGACGAATTTCAGCGAGCAATAACGGCTCGGCCGGCGGCAGGTCTTTCAGAACGTCAACGAGTCCTTCGCGTGTCGCCGGAGCCTTTGCAGCACCAATTGCCTCAGCAGCAAGACGTGTCATCTGCTCGCGTTGTTGTGAATTGGCGTCCTTCCAAAGGGCAAGAAACAGCGAACGATGCCAACGCGGCTGGCGAATCGACAAGTCACGACTCACATCCATCAATGCCATGTCAGAACGAAGGTCGGCGTTAGCACTCTCTTGCTGACTTAGGCTTCGGAAAAGGCGAAGGTTGCGTTTGAACGCCTCGACATAGCGGCCTTCGCGACGCTGGTTCAGCGTCATCATGCGGTCGAATTCGTTTTCCAGTTGCGAGCTGTCAATCAACGGCTCGATCTTGTTAGCGAGTTCCAACGCACGAGGATGGCTGGTGCGTAGCATGTCCAAGACGGTTCGAACCAGCAACTCTTCCGCGTCACTGCCCATTCCGGTTTCGTCATCTTCCGGATAGTTGTCGATCGCTCGCTGAAGTAACTCCAATCCATCGTCGCGATTGCCTTGGCTCAAGAGTAGGACAGCTTTCTTCTCCAGTGCCCACGGATCGTTGGGGTTCTTCGCGAGTACGCGGTCGACCCGACCAGCCAGTTTGGATTGCTGATAAAAAGCGCTGAGTTTCTTTTCGTTCTGCGCGATGATTTGATCTTTGGCGACGACAAGATTTCCGAGCGGCTCTTCCGTGGGCAACGCTGAGATGATTTTGCCGTCGTCGAGGTTGATACGCAGGATTTCAGGGCCTGTGGTTGCAAGTAGATACTCCGAGCCTGTTTTGATTCCGATCCCAGCGGGGTTGTCACGCAGTGCAAGCTTCCACGAGTCTTTTCCTGTTTCCAAACTGACGGCTCGGATTTGACGTTTCGCCACCAGGACGACGTTGCCGTCGTGAACGCCGGCGCAGTAGATCGCATCTTGCCGCGAAATTGGTTTGGACCAGATTGGTTCTCCGGTCAGCAAGTCCAGGCAGAAGATCTCTTTGCTGTCCCATGGCATCAATATGACTTTGTCGTCGTGGATCACCGTCGAGCTGTCTCGCCACGGTTGAGTCAGTCCGCTCGTGCGACGAAAGTTTGCGACCAACTTGTATTGGAATCCCCAAAGCAACGTTCGACGTTGAGTGTCGATTGCCACGACGCCTCCGACCGACGTGGGGCAGACGAGGATGTTGTTGGCATAGCTGGGGCTGGCTCCGGCCATGCGGCGTTGGCCGCGGTTGCCATTGAAACGAGTGTCGACGTGTGCCAGCTGTTGCGACCAAGAAAGTTCCCCAGACTTTTTGTCGAGTGCGAGTAGCCGGATCTCGCCGTTCTGCTCAGCAATGCAGTACAGTTTGTCGTCGACGGGTAATGGAACGCCAAGGAAGAAAACGCCGGCGAACGCATCTTCAAATTCTGCGTCCGGGCCGCCGACTCGCCACAGCGTGTAGCCTTCGCGTTCGAGTTCCAACGCAACCAGTTCATTGGTGAGCGTCGTGCCGGTGTTGTTGAGGTTGTATTCGCCATTAAGCCGATTCAGCAAATAGACGGCCTCCCCATCGCTACTCAGCTGACCGTACAACGCGTCGCTCCAGACACGTGTTTTGATCAAGTTCTTGTAGCGAGATCCACCGGGGCCAAATTGGTTGCGAGTCGAAAGTGGCTCGGTCTCAACGTCTTGATCCCATGGATAGACCCACTGGCGGAGTCCAGTTTCCAAGTCGGCGCCCAAGAGGCTGTTTGCGGTGCGGTAAAGGACCCACTTGTCGACGACCAGCGGTTGCAGTGCGGGAATCGCGCCTGTGTCACGCATCGCTTTGCCGTGTCGATCGAGCGTCACCGCATCATTGGGACGAATCACTAGCGGAACTTCCCATCGCTTGGATCGGATGGGCATTCCGGCGTTCGTTGTCGCATTGCGTTGCAGATTTCCGCCATACAGTTGCCACTGATCTGTCGGTGGAATCGTTGCCGCGGCGATTGGGCCAACGGTCGACTTCAGCCAGGCAACCAGGTCCTGATCATCTTCGGGTAACGTCAGTATGCGTTTGCCAAGCGAAAACGTGTCTTCTGGGTTTGCCTTCTTGTATTCCGAAATTGTTTCGGCTGCGGCTTTTGATTGATCGCTGGCCTGAAGAGCAACGGCGAGCAGAAGGGCCAGTTCGCTGCCGAAGCGACCACTTGCGGATTCTGAGTCGCCAAGCCGACGAAAATGGCGAGCGGCTTCTAAGAACTTCCCGGCGGCCAGTCGCTCGCGACCCACCAGCATGGTCGCTTCTTGTCCGGCTTTGGTGTGACCGTAGCGAGCAGACACTTCGGCGATCGAGCTAAAGTCACGCTTTGCGATAGCCGCTTTCAGCTTTTGTTTCGCATCTTCGCCATACGCGAGCTCGTAGGCCTCCATGCCGGCCTCGGGCATCGATCCAATGAGTCGCTCGGCTTCGAATTTCAAACTGCGGAGTGGCTCACCCGGTTTCGAGCCAGGCAGGAAGTAGTCCTCAGCCAGCTCCTGCGCATCGGCGTTCGCATTGCCTTGCAGGATCAAATCCAAGCGAGTGATCGCGTCGACGTAACGCTGCTGTTGAACGTCTTGTTTTGCTCGGTCTAATTCTCGCTGGAGCTCACGAGGAACCGGTAGAAATACATTCGCGCGCGTGTTCGGTGTTCGCGTTGATCGAAAAGGAATCTGCGCGTTGGTTAGCTGTGTCAGTGGTCCGACCGTGACCAGTGATGCGACCGTGACCAAGTTGGCGAGTAAGCCGAGGATGTTGGCCGAGCTGAAGCGTCTGAGCTGCAATGCCAAGGTCTCGAGTTGGCAACGTCGTGTCATGTTGGTTCCTTCGTGAACTCGCGTTCGACGCGTGGGGCCGGCTTATCGATTGGCGAACCTGATACTCGCCCGCTCGAACCGTTCAGTTGTTGGGAAGCCGTTCTTCCATGGTAGGTCCCACTTCGCTTCATCGTATCCGATGGCGATTTGATCGACGAGTGAAGTGCGTTGCAGGCCACCGAAACGTCGGGAAAACAAGGCTGGAACCTGTCTCGACGGATGTTGAGGGGCAGCGAAAAATCGGAGCCAATTCCGTGCCTCGTTCGGTGAGTTACCTGCACGCGGCCCGATGTTTTCGGCCTTCTATTTCAAGGGAAACTGGCCGGTGGAATCATGGAGGTTCGCAAAATCCAGGGGCTTTGCGAGCGAATTTTGCAGTCGGAAAACTCAAAAAACGGCGTTTCGCACTGAAATAGCAGCATTTCGGGTTGCGTTTTGAAGAATTCAGCATTAAACAATGCCCGCATGCGGGAAAACTGCATCATTGTGGAGAAATGTAACCTAGGGTTGCACATTCACCTCATTCATGACCTTATCCAAAGCAAGGAGGGCGAGATTAACGATGGCAAAAGCTGCTGCGAAGAAAGCTCCAACAAAAACTGAGATCCTCAACAGCATTGCTGAGCAGACGGACCTCACCAAAAAAGACGTGGCCGCAGTGCTAGAAGCACTGTCGAATGACATTGGCAAAGCATTGGGCAAGCGTGGCCCAGGTGCTTTCTCAATTCCTGGTCTTTGCAAGATCTTGGTTCAGCGCAAGCCTGCAACCAAGGCCAAGAAGGGTGTTCCAAACCCATTCCGTCCAGGCGAGTTGATGGACGTTGCTGCGAAGCCAGCACGAAACGTCGTCAAGATTCGTCCACTGAAGAATCTGAAAGACATGGTCTAACCAAAGACCATTGCATACCCACAGCCTAAAGCCGCAAGCTACCCGCCTGCGGCTTTTTTCATTGGTGCCTTGCCGCCGCAGAGCAGACGAGAACACGTCGCTCGCCGCTTGGCCATTGTTCGATCCCATGTCTGCAGGGCAGATCGCGCAGCGAACGCTAACACTGTTTAGCAAGAATGGGTTAGAGTTAGCGAATTAGTTCAAGGGCCTGTTGAGATATGCTCACAGGGCTTCGACGAAAAGCGATTTCGTTTACGTTCGCCGCGGCGTATCGCGTCGAAACTAACTCAAACATCAAGGACACGAACTGATGAGCAGTCCTAACCCATTCGAGACGCCCCAAGGCGTAACAGAGGAACCAGTGCTTGGATTGAGCACTGGAATCATTGAAGCGTTGCGAAAGACACGTCCCTGGGTTTTGGTGATGGGGATTCTTTGCTTCATTGGTGCCGCATTCACCATACTCGCCGGGATTGGTGTTGGAGCTGCGATGGCGCTTAGCGGTGGAGGAGCTGGTGCACCTGGGCTACCACCGATCTTTGGAATCGGGATGGCTGTACTTTATCTGGTGATGGGGATTCTCTATGTGTTCCCTGGGATCTACCTGATGCGCTATGCCTCAAAGATCAGTGCGCTGTCCTCTACTCCATCGACGGTAGCGTTGGAAGAAGCATTGATCGCGCAAAAGTCGTTTTGGAAATTCGTCGGCATAAGCGTGCTGGTGATGATCGGCCTGTACGTGGTGATGATCATTGTCGCCATGGCCGGGGCTATGGTTGGCTTTGCCGGAGGACCGTAACGGATAGGCGTAGGAATCAAA
>CAYQMZ010000429.1:0-6861 GCA_964418725.1 uncultured Pirellulaceae bacterium | reverse complement strand
GCTCACAGCTTCTTCATCGGTCGATGACAATGTCACGGTGTAGTCACCTGGTTCGGCATAACGGTGCGTGCCCGTTTGAGTCGATCCAGCACCGAAGTTTGACTTCGAGCCATCGCCCCAATCAATTTGCCAACTCACTGGTGAATCATCGCCAGGATCCGAATGAGTTGCGGTCAGCGTGAAATCTTGATTAACGTTCGCCGTGTTGCTTGCAGTAACTTTCAATTGCGGTGCAGTGTCCGCTACCGTCAACGTCGTCGCCTGGGTCGTGGTGTCACCATCGACATTGGTTGCTCGCACGGCAACCGTGTATTGCCCGTCGTCATCGACACCAAAGCTTTTAAGGTTCTCCCACGACAGCGTGGCGTTGGAGGTCGTGCCGGAACTGCCGAGTGTGGCAAACTCGCTGCCGTTAATCTGCCATTGAATATCGCCTTGAAGTGCGTTTCCATTGCCAAGCGGACTGACCGTGATGCTCATGCTGAGCTGTTGCCCTTCCGCAATTGTCGGCGTGGGTAATGCATTGAATTGAGGAGCAGCAACAACCGTCACTGGATCGAGCCCCGCATAGTCGACTTTGCCAAGCCCTTGTACTTGTAACGAACCATTGGGAGTCGTCGGAGAGTTTGGCACCACCGTTCCACCGCCGGTTGCGAAACGCAGGCTGCCGCCGGCGGGATTCTGTGGCGCATTCACGGCGTTGTCGTTTCGCCAAATCACACTGCCGTCCCGAACGATCTCGAGATCACCATTGTTTCGCAAGAAGAGTTGCGCATTGCTATTCGCCACACCGCCAGTACCGCTGTCCCAAACATTGGTAGCGTCTCGATAGAGCACCAGGTTTCCGTCGCTCTGCATCACCAGTCGGTTAGGTGATAATGAGTTTGTAACCGATGCCCAGACGGCTACCGATGGATTCCGGGGCACGAAACGATAAACGACAAGATTCCCATCGCCTTGCATCACGAGTGCGTGAGAACCATCTGGCGACGTAATGTTTCCGTCAACGGCCAGAGACTGTCCACAAGCCAATGAGTGGCCATCAGGATTTGGGCAGTCGCTGCCGCCGCCGTTGATATTGGTCGTGGCATTCAGTCCCAGTCTTTGCCCGGGCACATTGAATGCGTCCGTGCCGCTTCCACCGTTCAGGTTCGTGACTGCATTTGGTCCGACACCGGTGATGGACATCGAGTCATCGCCAGCTTGTCCGTTGACGGTCAACGTACCGTTCGAAGTCGACCGGACTTCTGCTTGATCTGTTCCATCGCCCAAGTCCACGGTCGTGTCACTCGGCTGGCCTGCGATCAGAACTTCGTCGTTGCCTCCTTGGGTGTTTACCGTCAAGGTCGTTACTGGTACAGAAGGAGTTTGCTTCAGGTTGACTCGGTCGTTTCCGCCGGCAGTTCCCACAGTTAAAGATTCCACATTCCCAAAGCGAACGTCGATGGCAGAGGCAGCTTGGTTTGGTTTTGCGGAAGCCTCGATGGAGTATGTGCGTGCAAGTGGTTGACCGATTGGAATCAACTGCCCGACGGCTCCTTTGTCACTCGACCAATCGGTAAACTGATACACGCTTTGACTTGAGCTATTCGAATAGGAAATCCCTGTGACTCGCTCATCGAAGACTGCCCATTCCCAACCAAAATAGCGCTCGTTTGTAGCTGCACTACCCTGCTGAAGTTCGAAAGAGAAGTTTCTGACTCCCTCCTCGTCAATGATGAATCGACGAGTTCTTCCGCGTCCCGCAACTCGGAACTCATCGCCAGCTCGTTCGAGCAGTACAGGTGTAACTGAACGAACGCCTCCTGCGTTCCCGCTAACATAGATACTCCAGGATTCGAGTACTGCATCGATGTCGGAAGGGAACGCCTGATTCAGAACCGTAAGCGTATTGGGGCGGTCGGCAATGGTTCTTGATATGAGTTCGTTTCCAACTTGAAGTGGACGGCGGAGTTGAACCAATCCTCCTTGCGTCGCACCGTTGCCTACTGCTGCGACATAGAGTGATTTACTGTTCACGAGTTGCAGGGCGGCGGGTGTTTCCATGCCCGTGAGCCCACCTGTGTTGTTGAACAAACGTTGTTGTTGAACTCCGCGACCGTCAAGCGTAAATGCCGAGATCGAATCGCTGTCTCGAGCGATTGCAAATAGCGTCTTGCCGTCCGCAGACTCTGCGACGTCGACTGGCTGAGACATTCCCGTGACACCTGATTGACCGTTACGAATCGTTTGCGAGTGCAGCACGTTCCCAAACACATCCGCAGATACGTTTGTGTCCGTCTCATGAGCGAAGCTGTCGATCCGACTGTTTGTCGTATCAATCAAATGCAGGTGTCTGGCCGTCAGGACTAATCGATCACCACCAGTCGTCGCGACGTCTTGTCGGCCCCAACTGACCAACGAGTTTTGGCCCAGAACATATTTTTCGAGAGTGCCCGATCGCAATAGGTACATCACAGAAAGACCGCTGTTTCCTTGCTTCACGGCAACGTCTCTAACGTCCGTTGTCGGAGACAGACGCGGATTGACTCGTGTCCACGTGCCATTGGCGTCCACGGAGGCCAGCGAGATAACTCGGTCTCCGTTGCTGAGAGTTGAAACGAAAACAGCCGATGAGTTTTCGGCGAAAACGATCTTTTGTGTTTGACCGCCATCGATCGCCGCAAAGTCTTGAGAAGCCAACAAGCGGAGTTCCCCCGACTCAGCGTCTCGGGCGAACGTAGCAATACTGTTGTTGGCTTCGCTGGTAACGTAGATGAAAGCGCCGTTGAGACTGGTGAGCACGTTCCTGGCATCGGTAAGTGCATTGCTTGTCGTCGTGATCGATGTGTTCTCGATAGCCTGTATCAACGAACGATCGACGCTATCGAGGACAAGCAACGCGTCCCGGTCTCTCGCTAAAGCGTAGAGATGCTTGCCGTCGTCACTTCGCGTCAAAGCCTTGAGTCCAGCAAAGTCGGGGCTGGCTGCGCCGAGTGTCGATTGGGCGGGTCGTGTCGCGCGGACGTACTCAACATCGTTGTTGTTCATCCTCTTCGTGACGCGTGTAGTGTTGCGTCCGGCTATTTCAAAGCTAACCAGAGTCTCACTCTCGGGAATGAGAGTCACCCACACTTGCTTGGCATTCAAGGCAGTGACGTTGGTAACGCCCGTCGCATGAACGCCACCGAACGCCACCGGAACTGGCGTATTGGAGCCCACACTGAGTTTCGGATTGGGGAGATTTACGTCCGTCAGATTTGCCACGATCAGCATGTCGTAGCCTTCGAAGTTCAGCGCGCTGGTGCTGGAATCGTTGTCGACATTCCAAAACCCGGTGTCCGCGCGAATCACAGCGACTAAGGCGTCGGCTTGCGCTGGATCATTCTGTTGCGTGCTTGGATCAAAATCAATCAGTTCATTGATCGAAGTCCCGTCGACTCCTCGCACAAACCCATACGGAAACGCTCCACCGACTAGAAGGTTGGGGATGTATGGTGTCCGCGCATTGCTTGGCAAGTAGGGGTTTGCCAGCGTGGGCGCAGCGGCGTTGCTAAAGTGATTGTTTCGCGAAACGCTCTGGTTGGTGCCAACCGCTTGGTCTCCGACAATATTCTCAAGCAATAGAATGCGACCATCATGTCCGGTACCTCCGGCGACATCTACCATAGCGCCGCCTATTCGCAGATCGCTGCCAGCCAGTTTGAACGTGCCGCCGGCACCACCGCCGCCGGACGTAGAATTACCACCGGCTCCTCCAGTTCCTCCCGTTCCACCTGCCCCTCCGGCGCCACCTTCATAGGCGTGGGCATTGTGTCCGTGCGCTTGGCCTCCGTCACCGCCGGATCCACCTGTACCGCCCGCGCCGCCTGCAAAGCCTGTTGAGCCGTCGCCGCCGCGACCGGAAGTGATTCTTGTTCTCGTAGAAGCGTCACCACCGTTGATCGACGAACCTGAGGAACCGGGGTTGCTTCGACCGCCATTGCCAGCCATTAGTAATTTGTTTCCACTGCGTCTGGCGGTTCCACTGCCACCAAAGTTAGCGTTTCCCCCACTCGAACGCGACGAATCAATCGGCGCTGCTCCATGTTCTCCATCGCTGCCTGAAGCTGCATTGCCGCCGGTAGCAACCAACTGGACGCGCTCACCGACACGCAGCTCGCCATTAGCCCAGATCTCTACGGCGCCGCCCCCGCCGCCACCCGCACCACCATCGGCTCCGGTGCCGCCGGTTCCTCCATAGCCACCGCCACCTCCGCCACCGCCCGCACCGCCACCGCCGCCTAGAAGCAAGCTGGGGTCGCAGTTGATGTCCAAGATACATGGCTCTTTTTGTACTTCTCTCGTGTGCCCAAAATAGCCGCCGCTTCCGCCACCACCACCAACGCCACCGAGGGCGCCCGACGCTCCACCGCCACCACCAGCGCCGCCACCACCTCCGCCTCCAGAGATGACAGGGGACAATAAGTCGGCGTGTTCACCACCCGTACCACCAGTACCGGCCTTACCTGCTGCAGAGTCCGGGCCGTCGACTCCAGACGATCCATTTCCACCGTTGCCCCTAGTTTCAAAACCAGGGGTACCGGAGGAACCGCCTATTTGAAGGGAGCCGAAAACATCACGAGGATAGCGAGGAATCGAAGAAGCATCTCCACCTTGCCCCTCTCTGCCTCCAACACCACGAAAACCACCGGTGCCGGGTGAGCCATCACCTCCGGCGATCCCCGATCCAGGAACACTTCCCGTGCGACCTGTGCGCCCTCGTTGGCCGTTGGGATTACTGAATTCGTTATCAGTCGCCCCCTCTCCGCCCTGCCCACCGTCGCCGCCGCTTCCACCTTTTCCACCCTGCCCACCGCCGCCAGGACTTCCGCCATCGCCGCCGCCAGGGCCGCCTTTGCCCGCTTGGCCAAGCTGCCCCAATGTCACGGTCGCATGGCTACCGCTGACATCGATTTTGATATCGTCACCGATGTAGACGTTGTTTTTCGCTATGATCGAAATCGCATGGCGTCCTGTAATCTTAAGCTCGCTGCCAGCGCCCAGCATGAAGTCACCGCTGAATGTAAATCTGGCCATCCCCGTTTCATTGGCAGGCAGTGTATTTCCTCGAGCAATGCCATTAGAATCGATGTACTCCGCTGCAATCTGTGATCCAGACCATGTCGCCTGGGTACCAAACCCTTCACGGGTAACGGTGAGATTGTCCGTGTTGAACACTAGGCTGGCCTTTGTGGCGTTCTTTGGATCCTCATAATCGAACGCGATTGAGCTTCTTGAAGCCGTTGTTCCAGAAAGAGCCGAAGCTACCTGGACGTTATCCAACACTACATCTGCTGGCATCGTCCAAGTGACTTCCTTTAGTATTGCACTGACATTGTTGAATTCTTGAGTGAAAGTTCGCAGCGGCTGCCCTGGCGCAATGGTGACCGGAATATCTCGTTTACTGCCATTGAGCGTCGTAGTTACGAAGGTGATGGTCCTTGCTTCCGTTCCAATGACGGCAAGGTCCAATCCATAAAACGCGATTCCACCGTTTGGTCGTGAGTCATTTAGACTGAAAGTTGATGACTCGGAAGCCTTGACCGCATGATCGAATCGTGACTCAACTTGCAGAGTTCCTTTGTCAGTACTCAAGACGACGGAGTTTTCAGTATGCGATGTGGGGTTCGTTTGTGTTCGCAGTCCGGCAAACTGCATCGCAATCGCGGAACGCGAGTACGTGGTTGTTGCAACCGGCTCGACTTCGATTCCGCCGTATTCCAAAACCACGCGATTGCCCTCCACTCGGCCTGTGACATCAGCCGTTGTCTTCGTGCCGACAGTCAAAGTGTCGTGTGCTGTGCCGCCGCGAATCTCAAACGCTTTGGCACCGTCGGTCCGCAAAATCGACTGGGGATTCGGTGACGTCGATGTGTGTGCGGTGAGTACGCCATCGCTGATATCCCAGCTTGTTGCCAAAGTGCTTGTCGAGTTGTCTACGACGAGCACTTCGGTATTCACACCCAATGAACCGAACTCATTCGCCGTGGGAGCCCCGCCGACGATCACGGTCACTCGGTCCGCTTCATCTTGTCCATCGAACAACGTAGCGGAGCTGATCTTCTTGACGGTGAAGTTATCGTTGCCACCGCCACCAGAGAGTGCGAATTGCGTGTTGCTCAAGTTCGGGCCAGCGCTAATTTCAAGCAGGTCGTTGCCGTCGCCAAATTGGACATCCACCTTCGAGACCGAATCGAACGTAAGTGTGCCGCCGAGAACGCCGGTAAGAGCTCCCATCTTGTTGCCGGTATCCGAAATGACTCCTGCGGTGACATGTTCGGAAACGGAGGTGCGGTCCACGACCACTTTGTCGCCGTTTTCATCTCCCTTAACGTTGATATTCGCCGTTGTGTGGACGATCGTGAGTGTGTCTGGAACTGCGTCCGTGCCGGTTGACGCCCCCAGATCGATTGTGCTGGCGTGCGCTAGCCGTTGGATCGTTATGTTGTCTCCGCCACCGCCGGTATTGAGAGTCAAACCGGATTGAGGTCCGTCGATCAAGACCGAGTCTGGTTCGCTGCTGAGCGAGGCACGCAGATCGGAGAAGTTCGCGAATTCGATGATCTTCTTGGCGTTGGTTCCCACTCCCGCCGCAATCTCGTTGCCACGGAGCGTAAAGGCGGAAGAAGTCGTGAAGCCGAATTTCAGTTGATCCGTATTCGCCTCGCCATCCACTTTCAATAAGTGGCCAAAATCGAGAATGGAACCTGACAGTTCCAACACATCGTCTCCTGCACCGAGTCCCACGGTCGCCGGTGCTCCAACGCCCGAAGCCACCAACTGATTGGTTCCGGTTCCGAGTTTGACGTCGATGTTCTCCATTCCGCCGTAGATCAGTGA
>CAYQMZ010000428.1:0-6865 GCA_964418725.1 uncultured Pirellulaceae bacterium | reverse complement strand
AACGGGTTCGGATGGCTCGCGGGGGATTTGCGACATTCACGAAGCTGGCGGACTCGTCATCACGCAGAAGGAGGAAACTGCAAAATTCGATGGCATGCCCAAAAGTGCTCGCGATAGCGGAGTTACGGATCTATTTCTGGCGCCCGAGGAGATTCCTGAAGCACTGAAAAAATTTGCCGAAAATCCTTCGCTATTGCCAGAGGCACCCACGGATGATTCAGCGACGGGCAATTTGCATCAAATCTTCGCCATCTTACGAGCAACGTACGACATCGATTTTGGTCTGTACAAACCAACTACAATCAATCGACGAATCGAGCGTCGAATGATGCTAAGCAACTCGCATAATTTGGACGAGTACTTGGACTGCCTTAAATCAAAGCAGGAACAAGAGCTGCTCTTTCGCGATATGTTGATCGGCGTCACTTCGTTTTTTCGTGATCCGGACGCATTCAAGTCGTTGGCCAAACTTGCCATTCAACGGCTCGTCGATGAAGCCGAAGAAGGAGATGACGTTCGCATTTGGGTAACCGCATGTGCGACAGGAGAGGAAGCCTACACAATTGCCATTCTCTTTTACGAGGCGCTGGAACAAAACGACAAACAGATCCAAGTGAAGATCTTTGCTACGGAAGTAAATCGTCAAGCGCTAGAGTTCGCGGCAATCGGACGCTACGCCAAAGAACGCTTGGACGGAATGTCCCCAGAACGTGTGGACAAGTACTTCACAAGCGAGGGTTCTCATTTTCAGATAAAGCCAGAAATCAGACAGTTGATTGTCTTCGCACCTCACAATCTGACAAAGGATCCACCGTTTACCAAGATTAAGCTCATCACCTGCCGCAACGTGCTGATCTACATGGAACCAGCAATGCAACAAAAGGTGCTGTCATTGTTCCATTTCGGATTGAAGACAGGCGGAATGTTGTTCCTAGGGTCCAGCGAGACAGCGGGCAACGTGGGTGAGGAATTCGTGGACTTGGACCGTCAATGGAAGATCTTCCAAAAATCCAAAGAAGGCCGGATTCCAGATCATATGCGGATCCAGTTTTCGAGTGGCGCACGATCATCGATGACTGGACAGTCGGTCACCCCCGGCAATGACCTGCTTTTGAGTACGTACGACGCGCTACTAGAAACTGTCATGCCACCGTCCATGTTGGTTTCCGACGCAGGCAAGCTACTGCATACGTTCGGCGACGCAGGTGCGTTTCTTCAAGTCGAACAAGGTAGGTCATCATTTGACTTCCTAGACCGTATCCAACCGGAGCTTCACGTCCCTATCTCCGCGGCGATGCGAAAGGCCGGCAAAGACAAGACACCTGTGACTTACTCGGGCGTACTGCTGGAAAAACTCAACAAACAGTTCAATGTCACAGTGATGCTGATTCAAAACCAACGAACTGAGTCACGCGCTTTTCTGATCCAGATCGAAGAACGCCAGGAATTGCCCGAAAATGAGCATCCTGCCGCGATCGATATAGAGAACATATCTGCTGAGCAAATTGCAGCCTTGGAAGTGGAATTGCGAGATTCCAAGCAAAACTTGCAGGCGACAATTGAAGAGCTGGAAAGCAGCAACGAGGAGTTACAGGCGACAAATGAAGAGCTAGTCGCATCCAATGAGGAACTTCAGAGTACCAATGAGGAATTGCACAGCGTCAACGAAGAGCTTTACACCGTCAACGCGGAACACCAAAAAAAGATTAAGGAACTGTCGGAACTAACCCGTGACATGGATCACCTGCTGGAGAGCACAGAAGTCCACACAATCTTCCTTGATTCAGATCTGGCAATTCGCAAATTCACGCCCAGAGTGGCCGACAAATTTAACTTCCTGCCTCAGGATGTTGGACGCCGAATTCTAGATTTTTCGCACTCGATCGAATGCGAAGACCTAGCGTCGAAAATAGAGCGAGTTATCGACACCGGAAAGACACTGCAGGAAGAAGTGTGCGATCGGCAAGGCTTCTGGTTTCTGATGCGAATTTTGCCATATCGTGCGGCTCGAATCGACTCCGATGATCAGCCCATCGAAGGTGCTTTGCTGACGCTGATTGACATTACGAAACTCAAGGAAGCGTCTGCAGCACTTGAGGAGTCTGTGCGACAACGTGATCAGTTTTTAGCTATGTTGTCGCACGAATTGCGAAATCCGCTGGGAACTATTCTTAACGCAACACACTTGTTAGCCAAGGACGATGAAAACCAAAAAGAGATGGCTGAAGCTGTTGCAGTCATACGGCGTCAGTCGAATCATATGGGGACGCTGTTAGCCGACCTCCTGGACGTCACACGAGTTAGCCAGGGCAAGATTCAATTGCAAAAGAGGCCATTTGATCTAAGTCATGCTGTTGATGCCGCAATAGAATCCGTGCGTAGCCGCTGCGATGCTCGCAATCAAGCAATCATCACTTCGCTGCCAGGCAAAGATGTTTGGGTGTACGGCAGCGAAGCTAGAATCTTGCAGGTCATTTCAAACTTGCTAACGAATGCCTCAAAGTACTCGGGGCACGGCCAGTCGATACGACTAAGCATCGAAACAGCGGAACAGTCCGCAATGATCTCTGTAACTGACGATGGTGTCGGAATCCCTGAAGATCAACTCGACAAGGTGTTCGAGATGTTCGTGCAATCCGATCGAACTCTGGACCGTGCCGATGGTGGGCTTGGTGTTGGACTAACCCTGGTACGGTCACTTGTTGAACTACATAGCGGCTCCGTTTCAGTGGCCAGCGCAGGCGAGGGAATGGGTAGCACATTCGCCGTTAGCCTACCGCTGTGTGATCCGGCAACACCATTCAAAATTCAGAATCGACCGTCTACGATTACCACCGATCCGACTACTGTTGTTCTGGTCGAGGACAGCGTCGATGCCAGCAAAATGCTGGCGTTTCTCCTTGAGGATATGGGGTACCACGTATCGATGGCGCACGATGGCCAGCGAGGTTTGGATTTGATCCGCGAGCACGCTCCAGATACAGCCGTTATCGACATTGGGCTTCCCGAGCTCAACGGCTATGAACTGGCAACCTTGATTAGGGAACAACCGGCCCTTGAGACGGTATACTTGATTGCCCTCACTGGGTACGGACAAGATGCAGATCGACACGACGCGTTGGCTGCGGGATTCGACGAACACCTGGTGAAGCCAGTCGATCCTGACTTGCTGCACAGTTTGATTGCAGATCGACATAGCCGGAAGACGACATCGGAGATCTGATTTCTAGGTCACTCAAATGATTCGGGACATGTTCGGATTCCCTTCGTGGCAATCAGCTTCTTGCGAGTTCGTGTCATCAAGCCGTCTACGCACGCCACAGAAACGTCTTGCAAGAGCGCGACCAACTTTGAATCTAGCTGGACACCAAAGCTCCGTGCGGACGACACGTGAATTCGCCCACATCAACGACAACGGTAGGATGAATGACAGACACTGAATTGGGCATAAATAGCGAAGCAACAAACATTTCCAGTAGCAGCGGTGAAGACTTCTACATTGTGGGAGTTGGAGCCTCCGCCGGAGGACTAGCCGCACTGGAAGACCTGTTTGCCAACATGCCAATCGATACCGGGATGGCATTCGTCGTCATCCAACACTTGTCACCGGATTTCAAGAGTCTGATGTGCGAGCTACTAGCCCGTCACACCCAAATGAAAATTCACCGTGTTGAAAACCACATGGTGATTGAACCCAACCGGATCTATTTGATACCTGCCAGACGGAACATGGTCGTCTCCGAAGGAAGGTTATTGTTGACCGAACAAGACCCAGCTGGTGGTCTCAACCTGCCCATCGACATTTTTTTTCGATCACTTGCGCAAGATGTCGGCAAGCGCGCAATTGGCATCGTCCTGTCGGGCACCGGTAGTGACGGATCGCGTGGAATCGAAGACATCCATGCAGCAGGCGGACTGATCCTTGCACAAGACGCGGAATCCGCTGGTTTCGATGGAATGCCTCGGAATGCGATTGCAACTGGCAAGGTCAATGTTGTCGCTACGCCGGAGGAAATTCACGAACGCCTTGCTGTGTACGCTGCAGACCCGGTGAATTTCCCGCGTAAAGAACTCGAAGTAGAAATTCCGCTAATTCCCGGCTCTGAACTTTCCGCAATTTTTCGACTATTACGCGGACGCTATGGTATCGACTTCACGCTGTACCGTGAAAATACGATCCATCGACGCATCGATCGGCGCATGCAGCTGTCAGACAGTCCGAAGTTGTCGGACTATGTAAGAAGGTTGGTGGATGACCATCAAGAGCTGGACGCGTTGTACCGCGACCTGCTTGTCGAGGTTACACAGTTCTTTCGAGATCCTCAGGCATTCGCACGACTTAACGAAGATGTCATTCCTCAAATCATCGATTCGGCATCGGGGGCCAGCGACGAAATTCGTGTTTGGGTGCCTGCGTGCGCGACCGGTGAAGAGGCATACACAGTCGCGATGCTGCTGGATAATTACGAGCCTCGAGACGGCGCCCAGAAACCTTCGATTCGAGTCTTTGCAACGGACGTTCATCGCAATTCCCTTGAGATCGCCAGTTCGGGAGTCTATTCCTCGGACGCAATGACTTCCGTGCCACCCAATCTGAAAGAGAAGTACTTTACGCATCACAGCTCACTATATCATGTGAACCGTGAGTTGCGTCAAATGGTGATTTTCGCACCCCATGACATAACGAAAGATCCGCCGTTCACAAGAGTCGATTTGATTTCATGTCGAAACGTACTGATCTACTTTGAACCGGTAGTACAACGACGCGTGTTGTCATTGTTTCATTTCGGCTTGAAGGTCGGCGGCATGATGTTGTTGGGGCCCAGTGAATCCGTCGGGGAACTTAGCAACGAATTCGATACGGTGGACCAACACTGGCGAATCTTTCAAAAGCTACGTGATGTACGTCTACCGGAGACATCTACAATGCGTCTGGCGTCTCCCCTATTTGACGTCGTCAAGTCTCGAGCGCCGCTTCCTGGCAATAGCAACACGAAAAACTCCGACTACGTCGAGCGTACGGTTCTTGAAGACCTATTAGACAAATACGTGCCGCCTAGTTTTTTGGTTAATCCACACTTCGAGTTGGTGCATTCATTCGGGGATGCACGCCGGTTGCTTGTGCAACCCAAGGGACGCCCAACATTAGAGCTCCTGAAAATGGTCGAGGGCGACCTTCGCATGGCAATGAGTGCGGCATTACACCGCGCAGTACGCGAAAAAGAACAAGTTGTGCTGGACGGTATTCGTATCGAGTCGGAAAGCAGCGCCAAATTGGTACGAGTTTGTGCGGAACCCTACAAAAAGCGCAATCAAGACTTGTATTTAATATCCATCCAGGAGATGGCCGACGTCGCCCCCGCAACGGATTTTGCCGCTGCAACTTTCGACGCAGATGACCAATCGGCCCAACGAATCCTAGATTTGGAACGCGAACTGGAATTCAACAAAGAGTCCCTTCAAACATCAGTCGAAGAACTAGAGTCCAGCAACGAGGAGCTGCAGAGCACTAATGAGGAATTGGTCGCGTCCAACGAGGAACTGCAAAGCACGAATGAAGAACTGCATTCGGTAAACGAAGAACTCTACACCGTCAATGCAGAGCACCAGCGGAAGATTGCCGAACTGTCGCAGTTGACATCTGACATGGATAACCTGATGCGCAGCACCGACATCGGCACTATCTTCTTGGATCGCGATCTGTGTATTCGTCGCTTCACACCTGCGATCGCGTCAGCATTCAATGTCCTCGAACAGGACATTGGACGCCCCATCGACCAATTCGCCTACCACTTTGAAAGTCCTGGGTGGCTGGAAGATGCCAAAAACGTCATGCAAACAGGAGAGGCGCATGAAGTGGACTTACGCGCAAGGAATTCAGACACCGTCTACCTGAAACGGACTCGTCCCTATCAGAATACGGAGGGTGCAACAAGCGGAGTCGTCATTACATTTACTGACGTAACCGCGGTTGCGCACGCCCAGGAAGAACGGAAGCAGCGCAAACAGCTGGAACGCATCACGCGCGACCTACAAGGCTTTGCATACGCCGTCTCGCACGACTTGGAAGCACCCGCCCGTCAAATTGACAGCTGTCTGGCCCGGCTACGTGAACTTGTGGCGGATGATAGTGACGAACAGCTTCGTGGTCTATTAGATGCCACATCCACGCGGACCGAACGCCTTCGCGAGATGCTCGAGAGCTTACTTGAGTACTCGCGTATCAACACACGTGGACAGGCATTTGAGTCTGTAAACTTGGACTCGCTACTGAACCAGCTAACACAAGAATTCTCAAGCCAAATTGAAACAACAGGAGCTGTGGTAACCAGCGATGCATTGCCCACTCTGTGTTTAGATCCCGTGCAGATACACAAGTGCTTATGGCACCTGCTGGACAACGCGCTGAAATTCAACGGTGATGAACCACCTGCGATCCACATTGGAGCCACGGAGTCCGAAAGCGAGTGGCAACTATCAGTCCGAGACAACGGAATTGGAATTCAACAGAAGAGTCTTGAGAATGTCTTCTTGATGTTTCGGAAACTTGGATTTAAAGACGCCGGAGGTATTGGTGTCGGGCTTGCCCTGTGTCGCCGCATCATAGAACGACACCAGGGGGACATCTGGGCCGAATCATCCTCGCATGGAACTACGATCTACATGAGACTACCGTCGCAACCCAAGCTAAAATCGTTTGCAATTTCGAACTAAATTCCCCAGGTACTTTAGGAACGAATTAAGGTCTGACGGAAGTTGCATTCTGCGTCCGCCGCCAACAGGCCGTCCTTAGAACGTGTCTTTAAAGTTGGGATATCTTGAGATTTAGAAAACCGCTACAGCTCCATCAATTTGGTTTCTCAAG
>CAYQMZ010000427.1:0-6905 GCA_964418725.1 uncultured Pirellulaceae bacterium | reverse complement strand
CCACAAAAGGCCAAGGCAATATCGACTGGCGAACGAGCGAAAGCCGGTGCGGTCAAACTAACCAAGGATGGAGTTGCTCATCCGCCAAGCGTGTGGATGCAACAGAAGTTGAAGCATTCGCAAAAGATTTTTGCCGGAATGGTCAAGGGCGACATGGTATCCGTCGCAGACGCAGCAAGGCATCTTAATTTCATGAATCGTCTTGAGGACTTCGCGAAGGCTCGTCACAAAGGCTATCGCACCCAACTGCGAGCCTTTCAATTCGCGAATGAAGAGATATTGGAAGGCGCGAAGGAGAACAACATCGACCGAATTACGTTGGGGTACAACCAAATGACGTTGAGTTGTGTTGCTTGCCACAAACGATTGAGGAGCGACAAGAACGCGGCTCCGAAGGACTGAGGAAAGCCCTCGGACGCCGTGTGTTAGTTCACTGATTGCGGCGTTTGGCACCCGGACCAATGCAGACTTCGCTTCCTTGCCGAAACGCCAACGCTTTCACCGGTTGATTGTCGGTGGAGGCGTCGCCAATCTGGATGCTATCGCCGACGATGACGCCGTCCACGGCATAGTCCTGGTGATCATTCGTGTTCAGCGTGACACGAACCTCGTGCTCTCCTTCAATGTTGGGAAGGTGGTACCACTCGCCGTAAACGCGGGCGATTTTTTGCCCATCGAGATACATGTGAGCATGGCCTTCTCCTTCGATCGTTGTGCTGCCTACCGCGTCCGGCCTGAAGCGAAATCTGTTCGTGATCAAGCGAATGTTCCAACCAGATTTCGAGTCTGGTGTCGCTTCGAGTCTTACCGTCGGCGCGTTCGGCGGATCGGTCACCTCGTACTTTGGATGTACATGCGCAGTTTGAGGCTGGCTAATGCGTTTGGCTGCGAATGTGTAGGCGAAGAGCATCAGAAAGATGACGATTGCAAAATTGACGGTCGTGAATGCGGTCCGCCATGGCAACTTGTTATGAAATAACGACGGGGGAGTGAACCTGTGCCCGGGACCTTCTAGCAGAAATACGATTAGTGAGGCGTGCACCAATGTGTGGCCAATGATTTCTACCTTTCCGAAGACCATGGTCGTTAAAAAGAACACAAGTGTGATGGTGACGGACAGCGACCGACTGAACAGACAGATCAGTAACATGAATCCAAGGCCCAGTTCGACGAACGCTGCTGCCGTCAGGAAAAACTCGCTGGGCAGCCCCAGCGTGAGGATTGGATTCTGATCGAGGATGTACAACGCCCACTGTGGGAACACCAGTTTCTCGCAACCAAGCCACATCAGTGTGATGCCGACCGTGCTGTAAAGCATGGGGATCGCTGTGTCTCTGAGCCACGGGTTCTTGAGTGGTCGGACGATCAGGAAGTATGCGAAGCCCAATGCATTGACATAGTCGAGCATGTGGAAAATCCCGAACTCGGCCAATCCGTATAGCCATAGCGCTAGGAAGCCAAGTCCAGCCAACGTCGTGGTCTGCGGAAACAGCAATAGCAAGATGACGGTGAACTGAAGTCGCTCGATCCAAAGATTGGTGATGACCGTCTCGGGCGTGAGTAGCGTTCCTTGCTGCCATGCCACGAGCAAGGTGGCGAAGGCTGCGATCCTCATAACAAGCAGGCTGGAGTCACTGTATTGTTCAAACCAATCGCTGATCTTCTGCAGCGCCAGTGAGTTTGTGACTTTGTCCAGCCAAACGGCACCTGCCAGGCAAACGAGACTGAGTACGAACATCGCCCAAAATGTTGGCGTGAGAATTTCGGGAATCGATGTCGGCGGCGTTGACCAGTCGTAGTTGGAGAACCATTTGACGTGAGCTGCTGCGGGAGCGGCAAAAATGAGTATTCCCAGTGTGGATATTGTCGCGGTGGATCGAGCGAATCGTGGCATCTTGCTTCCGTTGCGAATGGGCGGGTAATTGGAACCGCGGCATAGAGCGGTGCGTGCTGGAGACGCAGGAAGTGTGCCGAGCACGGTGTCTGCCGCAGAAATTGGCAATTTCCGCACAGTGTAGCGACGAATCTTCGCGGAGGGTTCGTCGAAGTGTGCGTTACGGCACATGCCGCACAGATCTGAAGAGGATCGCACACCTGAGTGTGCTCGATCGAACGCGCCGGCTCGCGTGTGGATAGAGAATGAATACGGGTGTCCGCGACGCTTGCGGTCAGCGTCAATCCATTATTCAGGAGGAGCAGAACGAAAAAAGCGTCTTGCAGTGCTGGACCGCAAGACGCTTTGAATGACTATCTAATAATTCGTTTGCGAACGATTAACGACGACGTCGTCGAACTAGTCCGCTCAGCAAGCCTGCAACACCAAGCAGTGCCAGAGCCGAAGGTTCTGGAACGCTTGCTGCAGCTGCAGACGTGGCTCCAAAGTTGTTCGACAGAATCAAGAAGTCAGAGAACGCAACGCTTCCGTCACCGTCCAGGTCACCGCTTGTATTTGGGTCGACCATGGTGCCGAACGCATTCGACAGGATTAGGAAGTCAGCGAACGCAACAGAACCGTCACCGTCAACGTCACCCGCTAGGGTAGTACCGCCGCCACCACAACTGCCGAAGCAGATAACGCCTTCGCCGATTCGGCTGAGGTCGAAACCGTCTGCAGTGATGTTAAGCGAGTCAGTACCCGTGATGCTGTCAGCAGAGAACAGTACGATCTCGTCGCCGTCAGACAATCCATCCCCAACTACGGTCATTGTAGCGCCAGATACGTCAAGCGACGTGGTTAGAACGCCGTCTCCGTCGTTGACTACGAATCCGTCTGAACCGTCAGCGGTTGCTTGAACGACATAGTTGACGTCTGTTCGAAGCGAAGCGGCAGAGTCGCCACCAGTGATCGCAGCAACTTCGCTACGGAGAGTTTCCGGGCGAATTACGAACTGATCACGTGCTTC
The DNA here is from genome assembly GCA_964418725.1 of uncultured Pirellulaceae bacterium. Classification (GTDB taxonomy): domain Bacteria; phylum Planctomycetota; class Planctomycetia; order Pirellulales; family Pirellulaceae; genus CAYNJG01. The sequence continues at coordinate 4,002 of CAYQMZ010000427.1, read as the reverse complement.
TTGTGATAGACCACCACCATCGGTGTCGTCGAAGATGTCGGGGTCATCCAGGTTGCCCATGTAGACGATACCGGCGTCACCGCCGCCACCTTCAGACATCCAGAGCTCGATCTTTCGCCACTCGCCGTCGCCATCGATATTCTCGATTTCGGCCAGGCCGTGGAATTCAACAGACTGGTCGCCACCGTCGATGTTGGCCCAGTCGTCGTCGTTGACAAGCACGTCATCAAACGGTCCTAGTCCGACGTCACCGTTGATGATGTCGTCCAGGCCATCCAGCTCGCCGTTACCGTCTTGGTCAATCGCGATCATCGTGTAATCATCGATACCATCACGGATCAGATACTCGCCGTCTTCAGGGATGAAGATTTCGCCTTGAAGCTTCACTGAGTAGTTGTTTTGGTCGCCAGATGCGAAACGAGTACCGGCGAGTTCTTCACGTGGGTAGTCATCAAGGGTCAAATCACTAATGGTTTGGCCTTGGTTTCCACGCCACCAAGTGTTTTCCGTCACAATTGCACGCCCACCAGGGTTGGCAAGTGGCGCGTCCTCTGAACCGGTGATGCCAGCCTCAAGGAATGCTTCTGGATTTGCTCGCAGGTTCGCGTCGAACCAGTACTGCGAAAGACCCTGAACAGTGACAGCGTCGCCGAAGGTCAGGTTCGATGTAGCACCACTCAACTCTTGCGTGCCAACTTCCAAACCAGCAACATTCAGATCGGGAAGCAGGTATTCGTCGACGATTGAGTAGTTGTCGAAGGAAATACCGTGCAGTGCATCTTCGTCAGCCAAGTCATTGACTTGCAACGAGTTGTGAGCACTGTAGTTCAGTCCAACGTACCAGCCTTCACCGTCATCTGCTGATGGAACGGGAACGTCGTTCACGGGAGCCGAGTAGCCCCATTCGCCCGGTGCACCGTCAACGTCCAAAGCATACCCAGCCAGGAACGTGTTCGATTCCGCTTGGTATTGAAGACGCAGCCATGAAACGTTCGTGGTTGGATCGACGACACCAGCTTCGGCTTCAGGGAAAACATTGTTGCCGATTTCCGTGCCGGAAGCATCGCTAACGGGACGCTCGAAACCACCGGTTCCGTCTGTACCTGTGCGGCCACCAACACGTACTGGAATTGGGCTGTGGTCACCAACGGTTGGTGGATCAACCTGCGAACCGGTTCCAGAGTAGACCTGTACCCCTGCCTGCTGCCCAAGACCTGAAAGATTGGCTTGAGCTGTGATTCCAGTCTTGCCCCAACGACCTTCCACCGACTCCGTTTGCGCAACAACGCGGACCGTTGCGGTGAAGTCTGTCGTTACTTTGTTACTGTCGAACAAGTAAGTGAACTGGTCACCACCGTTCCACATGTCTCCGCCTTCGCCATCGAGAAGTGTGATGCGGTCTGCACCACTGACGTCGACCGAAACAGGACCTGTTCCCGTATCAATCACGTCACCTCGATTGCCGTCCAGGTCGAGTCGACCTGCTCCGCCGTCGTCAAACGAAACGTACTGAAGCGTGTTCAGCTCAGCGTTCGCGGACGAGGCGAGAAAAATTGCAGCGATTGCCGCTACCCAAAGATGAGTTCTCACAATGACACCTCACAAAAAGACCCGGTTTGACCAGATTTTTCCCGGTCAAACACCTCCCAGAATTGATAAGGAGCGTCAGCGAGTCGCCGGCAGTAGGCCGCACTACTGCTACAGGCTGCGTGACCGCACCTTGGTCGTAACTTAATGTAGCCTCGCCAAACTGGCAACGTTTCCTTGGGGACATTCCAGCATTCTCGGGGAGTCTGTTGGTTGTGTTACGCAGTCGAAACCGCAACCCCTCAATGCGAGGTTGGACCTTAAGTGGATCCAGTGAAGAAAATGGAGGCGTGTGTTTAGAAAGGTTGACGCACCAACGAAAACAGGCGGCTCGTTGCCGAGCCGCCTGTCAGAAGATCGTTTATGGCTAGTTCGTATCAGGACTAGCGACGCTTGCGACCAAGTCCGGCGAACAAGAATGCAACGAACGCCAATGCCAAGCCAGATGGCTCAGGAACACTGGCTGCGGCAGCCGTAGCGCCGAAGTTGTTCGACAAGATCAGGAAGTCAGCAAACGCAACCGATCCGTCACCGTCCAGGTCACCTGGCAATCCGCCACCGCCGCCGCAGCTACCAAAGCAGATGATACCTTCGCTGATGCGACTGGTATCGAAACCGTCTGCGTTGATAGTCAGCGACTCGGTGCCGACGATGTTGCTCGCGTTGAGGATCTGGAATTCTGAACCGTCTTCGATGCCTTCCATTGCGTCGATCGTCAGCGTGGCACCAGAAACATCAAGAGTGGTGTTGAAGACGCCACCGTTGTTGGCGATTTCAATCGAGTCATTTCCGTCCATGCCGACTTGGAACACATACTCGGTGCTGCCAAGAGCGCCGGCTGAATCGGCACTCTCAACGACAGAAGCAACAGAACGAAGGTTTTCGAAAGGAATCACGAACTTGTCGATCTCTTCTTGCGAAAGAGCGTCACCGTTAAGGTCGTCGAAGATTTCGTCGTCATCAAGGTTGCCCATGTAGACGATACCAGCGTCTCCGCCGCCACCTTCAGACATCCAGATCTCAATTTTTCGCCACTCGCCGTCTCCGTCGATGTTCTCCATTTCGGCAATGCCGTGGAATTCTGCGGCTTGGTTGCCACCATCGATGTTGGCCCAGTCGTCGTCGTTAACGAGAACGTCATCGAACGGTCCCGCTCCGACGTCGCCGTTGAACAAATCAGCCACACCATCCAGTTCGCCATTACCATCTTGGTCAATCGCGATCATGGTGTAGTCGTCGATACCGTCACGCAGTAGGTACTCACCGTCTTCTGCAATGAAGATTTCACCGGTCAGTCGAACAGCGTAGTTGTCTGCGTTGCCGTTACCTTCGAAACGCGTTCCGGCTAATCCGGACTGTGGATAGCGCTCTAGTTCAACATCGCTGATAACGTTGACGTTTTGGCCGCCAGCCCACCATGTTTGTGCAGCGGCAAATGGTTCTGCCACAAGTGGTGCGGCTTCCGAACCTTCGTCGCCAGCTTCCAAGAACGCTTCAGGATTGGCTCGCAGGTTAGCGTCATACCAGTGTTGTAGAAGACCTTGCGTTAGCGTTGGCTCGCCTTTCACAACGTTCGTAACTTCGCCAGCGATCGTGTGAACACCGGTGGTTTCGTTGTTGATCAAGAACTGTGCCGAAACTGGGTCGGGAGTTCCTTCGATACCGAAGAACTCACGAGCGCTAGTGTCGTAAACTGAAAAGACTTCATCAGGCGTCAGTTGGTTGTCGGTGACGAAGAAGTCGTCCATGCGACCTTCCCACTGGTTTGCTTCGTTGTTGTCCGAAGCAATGTTGAATTTGTCGATCAGTGGGATGAAGGCGTTGTCCGCAGACGCTTCGGACTCCAGGAATACCTCGCCGTTGACATAGATGCGACGGAACGCAATCTCGTCTTCGATGCCAGCAGTGAAGGTCAAGTGAGACCATTCGTCACCGACAGACGCTTTGATGTGTTCTTCATCAAGCGGTCCGTTGGTGCGCTGTGTGTCACCATCGCAGCAACCACCGATGTCCAGATAGATCTGGCTGTTACTCCAGGTGGAGTGCGCTTGGATGGCGCGGTTGGTTTCGCCTTCAACACCTCGTGCCCAGAATACTGAAGAGTTTCGTGGGTTGGTGTCACCACCAGCTACCCAGAAACCAATCGAGAATGACTGGCTGTCGCTGATGCCAGCGAATGCGTCGACTGGCGTGGAGGCAGATGCCGCCAGCGAGGATGCACCGACTTCAGCGCGATGTGTCAGCATGTAGGATTCGTCAGCGTTGAAGTTCAACGCTCCGCCCGTCCTGCCTTCTGCCGTTTGTCCTGCACTCCCCAAGTACAGGCCGTGGTTTCCTTTGCCACTGGAGTCGACGGCTACCGAACCGCTTTCGACGTCGCCCTCCAACAGCATGAGCAATTCCGCGTTAGCGAAC
>CAYQMZ010000426.1:0-6910 GCA_964418725.1 uncultured Pirellulaceae bacterium | reverse complement strand
GGACACGTCGAACTCGAAGAAGGAGCGGAAGTCCCAGTTGCCAGAGTTGCTCTTTTTGACCGACAACATCTCCGGGCGAATGTATTTGTGACGCTTGTGCGATCGCACCATCGCGGTCCCGCAGCGTCCGTTCGTTGCCACGCGAATGGTCTTTGTGTCGATTCCATCTTCAATCTTGGTTGCGTCATCAGCATTCGAACTCCGCTCAAGCAGTCGCATCGAATCGATCGCCATCGCCGCGGCGGTCCCTTTCTCGTTCAGACGCAACGACTCTCCGGTCGCGGCATGGTGGACTTCGATCTCGCCCTCAATGAGTTCGAAATCTGCCGTGCGAGCCATGTTGTCCACCCGAACAGCGAAGCTTGTACCGAAATCTACCGCGTACCCTTCTGGCGTATCTAGCTTGAACCCAACAGCTGACTCGGGAACGTCCAGAACCGCGGCACCCGACGACAGACGAGCCTGCATCGCCGACAACAGTTCAAGATTTGCAGGAGCTTCTAAAATGATCTCGGCGCCGGAACGGAAGCGAATCGTCGCAACTCCCGTTTTGAGGTGAAGTCTTCCGGCGGTCAGATCAGATCCCGGAGTTGTCGGCAGCACACTCTCCCACGCGGCGTTTTCACTGGTTGCCAATGTGGCGATGGCCCGCGGTGGTCGAGGCCAAAAACTGAATGCGACTAGAGCAACTGCGGCGAGCGTCAAGAGAGCGGCAGACCACGGAGGGAACTTGCTAGTCCGCTGTTGGTGGTCTCGGGAGACGAACTCCGGCGCAGCCTGGACGGCTCCCACCGCGTTCACATCGTCGATGGAACGAGCGATGGAGGCTTCACGCAGGGCGGTATCGACTTGAGCCGCTAGATTGAACTCACTGCGCAGTTTGGCGTCCTTCGACAGCAATTCATCGAGTCGCGCCACGTCGTCAGCACTGAGGTTGCCAAGCAGGTATTGTTGTATCAATGATTTCGGATCCATGTTCACACTCCGGAGATCCGTGTTTTGGTCGCGACGCATGTCGCCAACTTTTCCCGCAGACGACCTAGCAGCTTATAAAGCGAATTCGGTGACTTCCCCGCAGTTCTCGCCATTTCTTTGACTCGACCAGGGGCATGATAGGGAGCCAGCATCAATTCTCGGTGCGATTCGTTGAATGCCGCCAAACACTCGTTCAGTGCCTGGCGCAACTGAGCAAAATCACTGATCGTCGTCGCCTCGGCTTCTTCCGCAATCATCTGCAATACACTGTCACTAAGCAGCGGACGCCGGCGACGCAATTCATCAATCAGATGGAGACACTTGAATCGGACGATCACTTTCGCCCATGGCAAGAATCCAGATTCGTCATTTAGCTGGTCGAGCTTTTCCCACATCGTGACGCTCGCTTCCTGCAACGCGTCATCTACCAGCGACCAATCGGGCAGGAAGGTCCGCGCGTAGGCTCGGAGGACAACTTCATGACGTAGAAACAACCGCATGAAGTCGGCTTCTGACAGCTTTTCGGCCTGTGAATCTGGATCCGTCATGGTGACCTATCCCAGGCGGTCGCGGATCCTGCCGAAGATTCTCGAAAGAAATTCTCGTTTTGGCGTCCTAAGCTCGAGAGCAACTAGCCGAATGGCCAAAATCCGGTGCGTTTGCTCACATCTTTGCGATCAAGATCCAGCACGTCGGTCACGCCTGCTTTTTCGAATTTCTCGACCAACGCTTCCGTGCCCTTCTTTAGCTTCATATTCATTTCCCCTTCGTAAAGTGGATAGATCGTGAAAAAATGGATCGTCTTTCCATTCTCCAACTTCAACTCGAAGAATTCCTCCGGCGCCAAAACCGGACAGAACAGAAGCCAGCCGCAGAACTTTGTATTCGGAGCGAACGGCTCGGGCGGATCGCCATTAGGAATCGTGTGTCCTTCGAACAACCACGTCTCGTACTCGTGGGGGAACCGAGCCAGAATCTTCAGCCATTCGACAGGCCAATAATTCGAATGGTCCGCAAACGCCTCCTTGGAAATCGGCCAATCCGGCGGCAAGCAAATGCACAGCTCCGCATACTGCAACTCCTCCAGCCCTTCAGGAGTGTTCATCGGCAGGTCGCTCATTCCGCTCGTCACCAGCGTTCGGAATGGACGGTCCTCGGTTGGCTCAATGCAGTGCACGTCGATATGCACGAGATCCGAAATGATCTCATGCAGCACGTTTTCGACAGGACCGATATGCTTTTCGATATGTGCCGAGATAGCCGCAATGTTTTGCTCTTCACCGAACGCGGGCTGGAACTCACGATCGCCCGCCTCGTGCCGATAGACGGTGCTGCCGCCTTCAGTTACTTCCTCCGGTAGCTCGAGCGGCGGAAATGGAATCGTCATCTCCACCTTGCACTGCTTACAGATCTGCGATGTTCCCGCCAGTTCCTCATCGACAGAGTACCTGGCCGCACATTTGTCACAGCGGAAATCGATAGGCATGGCAGCACTCGTTGTCGTTGGCCCAAGCGAGTGGCAGCCCTGACTCGGATGTAATCGGTCAGTGCAGTATCAGACACAGCTCAGGCGACGGGTTTAGAAGTCCTCAACAATAAGGTCTTCGCGTTTTTCTGCGAGTTCGTCAATGATGTCGAACGACGCACCTGTGTTGACCATGCGCAACAGCTTCAATTCCGGTAGTTCCGCGAACTTTCGAATGCCGTCGTCGGTAAGCTGCGTGCCGGAGATATTCAGCTTCTTGAGTTTCTTGAAGCCGGCAATCGTGTCGGCGATGTCATCGGTAAGATTCGTACAAGCTTCGATGTTGAGCTCTTCCAGTTCCGTCAGATCCTTCAACGCCAGGAATGCCTCGTTGTTCATTTTCGAGGTTTCCCACAGCCCCAGATATGTCAGCCCTTTCAAACGACCGACTTTGGCAAGTCCTTCAGCTGATGGAAGTCGACACTCGCTGATATCCAGATAGGTCACTTTCGGCAGTTGCGTAATCACTTCAAGGCCGGCGTCATCTAACGAAGTACCGCGGAGTTCGAGTCGCTCTAAATCCTTCAGCTCTGCGATGTGCTTGAATCCTTCGCCGGTCACATCGTTGTCGCGAATTCGCAAACGGCGTAGTTGCTTTAGGTTCGCGAGTGCCACCATACCTTTGTCGGTGAATTTGCCGGAGTCAGCTTGGATCGCCTTCAGGGTCGTCAACGCGCCCAACGATTCTAGTCCGCTGTCGTAGATCGCGTTTAGGTTCAGGTTGATCGACTCTAGCTTGACGGGCGTCGAAGCAGTTCCTTCCACCTCATTGCCTTCGTCGTCCAACTCGGGAAGACCAGCCAAGTATCGAAGGCCCTTTGGTGTGATGTTGGTTCGCTCTAGCTGCACGTCACGCAACGAAGCAATCTGAGAAAGCTGCTTCAGCGCTTCGTCTTTGGTATTTCCATTGCGAAGGTCGACCATCTTCAGCTTGGGCAGGCTCTTCAATTCGGCGATCCCCTTGTCGGTGATGCCAGTCAGTCGAGCCTGAAAGACTCTGAGGTTTTTGAGTTTTCCGATCGTTGACATGGCTGCATCAGTGATCGCAGAGCCAGTCAGGTTCAGTCGTTCGAGCTTTGGCAACTTCGTAAGAACCTCAAGCCCTTCGTCGACGACGCCTGTACCAGTCAGATCAAGCTTTTTCAGATTCGGCAAGCCAGCCAACTGCTGCATCAATTCCGGATTAGGTTCGTTGAAGCCAGCGACCAAACTGCTGACGACACCGTTCGAATCCGCTTCAATCTCAAGCCCCGCGTCTTTGAATGCCTGAATCGCTTCTGCACTATCTTCCAATGGCTTTTCGGCCGCCGCTTTGTTCCCAGCGCCAGCCCCGCCAAGACGATCAGGACGAGAGCGAGGACAACCGACTGTCGCGGACAGCAATCCCGCCACCAAAAGGGTGAAAGTGAGCCGAGGACCGTTTGAAGTGACGATTGACCAGAGGGAGGAAATTCGGCTTGGCATTTGTATGAGAACCATTACGAGCGGAAGGCAAAAACACGAGAACAAAGTAGTAGCGCAGCACGTATTAGGCAACAGTGACGCAGTTCTTCGCAAGTCTGCTTTCGTTCAGACCCTGCCTACCGGAGTAACGCGCGTCATCGGGACTGTTAATTTGGTTGACCAAATCCCACCACAGCCCTCCGAATCCCCGCGAATATCGGCCAATGCCGCCGTTCGCATTGGTCCTGCTTGGCTTGTGGGGACATTTGTCGCCGGAGTATACTACGGTCGCGTTTTTCGCGAGAAATCTGGGACGTTTCAGCCTCTTGGGGTTGGGCTGCGGCCTGTCAACTTACATACGCGAATCACAGTTCAATGTGAAAGGTTCAAGTCGAAAGGTTAATCAATGTCGAGTAAATCAACACGACGACGATTCATGGGGACCACTGCCGCTGCTGGCGCTGGCTTCTGGGTCGGCTCTCAAGCCAAAACTGGTCGCGCCCAAGACTCGGCGCTCAACTCGCTCACCGCGGCCTGCATCGGCGTCGGTGGCAAAGGCGGAAGTGACACCAGTCACGTCGCAGAACACGGTGCGAAGATCGTTGGCTTGTGCGACGTCGACACCACGACGCTCGACAAGAAAGCACGCGAGTTCACCGACGCGAAGAAGTTCCAAGACTTCCGCGAGATGCTTGACCAGATGGGTGACAAGGTCGACATCGTCACCGTCAGTACCCCAGACCACAATCATGCCATCGCCGCTTTGAAGGCGATGAACATGAAGAAGCACGTTTACTGCCAGAAGCCACTCACCTATTCGATTCGCGAAGCTCGCATGATGCGAGAAACCGCGCAAGAGATGGGTGTGATTACCCAGATGGGTAACCAAGGCACATCGGAAAACGGATTGCGTGAAGCGGTCGAAGTTGTTCGTTCCGGCGCGATCGGCGACGTTGAAGAGGTACATATCTGGACGAACCGTCCTGTCTGGCCACAAGGCGAAGGCCGACCAGCAGGCGAAGATCCAGTTCCACCAACACTGAACTGGGATGCGTGGATCGGAACTGCTGCGATGCGTCCTTACAAGGAAGGTGTCTACCACTCGTTCAAGTGGCGTGGTTGGTTGGACTTCGGTACCGGCGCATTGGGCGACATGGCTTGTCACACGACCAACATGCCTGTCATGGCTCTTCAATTGTGGGACCCAATTGCTGTCACATGCTTGAAGAACTCGGGCTTGGTAGACAACGAAACCTACCCAGCGGAGTCGACATTGAAGTTCGAATTCGCGGAGCGAGATGGTTTGCCACCATGTCACTTCTTCTGGTACGACGGTGGTTCGCGCAACAACCTTCCACCAGACGAGATCATCAACAAGCTGGGCGAACTCGGCAACGCATCGGTGAAGCGATTCGTCGAACGCGTAAAGGCTCAAAAAGCTGGCGGCCCTCGCAAGACCAGTGGCGCTTTGCTGGTCGGCACAAAGGGAATGCTGTTCTCGCCAGACGACTACGGCGCTCGCTACTACTTGCTGCCTGAGTCGGACTTTGCGGACTACACACCACCAGAGCAAACCTTGCCACGGATTCCATGGAAAGGTGGCGGTGACCAGCGTCAGAAGTGGGAGTTTGTGGAAACCATCAAAGGCAACTACAAGCCCGGAACCATGTCCAACTTTGGCTATGCAGGTCGCCTGACCGAAACCATCTTGGTCGGCAACTTGGCACTACGTTCGGACGTCGGCCAGCGACTAGAGTGGGATGCAGAAAACCTGCGTTGCACCAATGTCGACTCCGTCAACAAGTACGTTGACCGCGAGTACCGTGCAGGCTGGGAAATCAAGATGCCAGCGAAAGTCTGATCGAAGACTTCAAAGGCGAACAACGCAAAACGCGTGCTCGATTGGGCACGCGTTTTTTATTTACTCCAGCCGAACTCAATTTGAATCTTCCGAGCCTATCCCACCAGCCGATACGCCGACATCTCGAGGTCGAGCAACGAACGTTTCCGATCCGTTCCGCCGGCAAACCCAGTCAGGCTTCCGTTCGCTCCGACCACGCGATGACAGGGGACGATGATCGAAATCGGATTTCTCCCGACGGCTGCCCCAACCGCTCGCACCGCACGTGGTCGATCGCATCGCTTGGCAATCTCGCCGTACGTAATCGTGTCGCCGAACGCAATTTTTCGGAGCTGTCGCCAAACGTCCTCCTGAAAAGATGTTCCGCTTAGCCGAAGCGACAAGTCGAACTCAGTCCGCTCACCGGCGAAGAACTGCTCCAGTTGCTCGATGACTTCGACGAACGCCACCTTATCTTGTTTCCCAGAGGTGTCTTTCGGGGCTGGCGTGTGCTGCTCGAAGTACAAGCCGACCAGAGACTCGTCCTCCGCGAGCAGAAGCAGGTCGCCAATGGGACTCTTGTATTTCGTCTTGTAACGCATCTGCATCCTCCGAACCACAACGTCTATCAACCGACCACAACTGCTGAGCCGGCAGCAAGCCAGTCGCAGCCATCAACCATTGAACTGCGTTGCATCATTGCTGACAACTCTGCCAGGCAACTCTGCCGACAGCCCTCGATCATAACCTTTGCCCGCAAAGTTGCGGAGACGCATCATTCGGCGGTTGCGGTTTCACACATCCGAAGCTTACTCCCACGGACGTGAGCAGTGGGCTCGTTGCAGATTCCGCAGAAACCAAGCACTTGCCGAGAAAACCCTGAGTTCTTCGCCGCATCCAAGGCAGCCGAGACGTGATCTCCCCGTCGGCAAGCTATATGCCATGAGTCCACGCGTCCTATCAAGAGTGCTCGCCCATGATCGATCGATTTCCGAACTCGCCCGAATCCATCTGCAAATCCGACGGCAGCCTGGTGTTTTTAGGTGATCGTATTGCCGGAATTGTGACCGGATCGGTCATCGGCATGATGGGAGTGCAGATGGCGATTTCCTTGGCCGCAGTCGACC